>JAQXNP010000151.1 GCA_029098065.1 Clostridiales bacterium
GGCCAGATAGTCCTTCAGCCCGCTGACAGGGATGCGCACCTGCTCCATGGAGTCCCGCTCCCGGACAGTGACACAGTTGTCGGCAGGGGTCTTCTCGTCGCCCACGGTCTGGAAGTCCACGGTGACGCAAAAGGGGGTGCCGATCTCGTCCTGACGGCGGTAGCGCTTGCCGATGGAGCCGGCGTCATCAAAGTCCACCATAAAGTCACGGCTCAGATCCTCGAAGATCTTGCGGGCGGGCTCGGACAGCTTCTTGGACAGGGGCAGAATGGCCGCCTTGAAGGGGGCCAGCGCGGGGTGGAGACGCAGGACGGTGCGGACATCGTCCTTGCCGTTTTTGTCCTGACCCACCACCTCTTCGTCGTAGGCGTCCACCAGGAAGGCCAGGGCCATCCGGTCGGCACCCAGGGAGGGTTCGATTACATAGGGGATATAGTGCTCGTTCTTCTCCTGATCGTAATAGGTCAGGTCCTTGCCGGAGTGCTCCTGATGCTGCTTGAGGTCATAGTCGGTGCGGTCGGCCACGCCCCACAGCTCGCCCCAGCCGAAGGGGAACAGGAACTCGAAGTCGGTGGTGGCTTTGGAGTAGAAGGCCAGCTCCTCCTTCTCGTGATCCCGCAGGCGCAGGTTCTCGTCCTTGATGCCCAGGCTCAGCAGCCACTGGTGGCAGAATTCCCGCCAGTACTGGAACCACTCCAGGTCGGTGCCCGGCTCACAGAAGAACTCCAGCTCCATCTGCTCGAACTCCCGGATGCGGAAGATGAAGTTGCCCGGCGTGATCTCGTTGCGGAAGGACTTGCCCACCTGGCAGACGCCGAAGGGCAGCTTCTTCCGGGTGGTGCGCTGGATGGCCGGGAAGTTGACGAAGATGCCCTGGGCGGTCTCGGGCCGGAGGTAGACCTCGGTGGAGGTATCCTCGGTGACGCCCTGGTGGGTCTTAAACATCAGGTTGAACTTGCGGATGTCGGTGAAGTCGGACTTCCCGCAGCCGGGGCAGGTGACGGAGTTGTCCCGGATGAAGGCCACCAGCTCGTCGTTGGTCATGGCCTCCACATTCACGTCGGTGCGGCCCTGCTCGGCGCACCAGTTCTCGATGAGCTTATCGGCGCGGTGGCGCATCTTGCAGGCCTTGCAGTCGATGAGGGGGTCGTTGAAGGTGGAGACATGGCCGGAGGCCACCCACACCTCGGGGTTCATGAGAATGGCGGCATCCAGGCCCACGTTGTAGGGGGACTCCTGGACAAACTTCTTCCACCAGGCCCGCTTCACGTTGTTTTTGAACTCCACGCCCAGGGGGCCGTAGTCCCAGGAGTTGGCCAGACCGCCGTAGATCTCGCTGCCGGGATAGACAAAGCCCCGGCCCTTGCACAAAGCCACGATCTGGTCCATGGTTTTTTCGGTGTTTTTCATGTTGACACTCCCTTTTCTGTGTTTGGCCCGGGGCGCAAAAAACGCCCTGAGCCGGTGAGGATCGGCTCAGGGCGAACTTCTGTCAAAGTCCGTGGGTCCACCTGAATTCGCGTCTGGCTGACGCGCACTCGATCCCGGTAACGGCGGGGACCGGCGGAGCATTTCCGCTCCGCGGCTCGCGGGCGCCTTCCGGCCGTCCCCAGGGGGCCTCGCACCGTCCGGCCCCTCTCTTCTGCTGGGTTTGCAGCCCTACTCTTCCCGGTCATCGCTGATTTCCGGGTTATTGTATCACCGAAATCCCGCCGCGTCAAGGGAGCCTGCGGGTTTCCCGGGGAAATCAGGCCCCTATCCCGGGAAAGGCACCGCCTCCGCCGGGATACACCTCATTCTTTTGAACGGGAAAAATAAAATGTCGTTTTCTCTTGCAATGGGCGAAGCAATGTGGTATGATATCGCACAATGAACGGAAGGGAGTGGCGGCGTCATGCGGAAGATGATGGAATCGGGCGCTTTTGCTTCCTTTTTTCTGTTCCCTTTTCAGCCGGCTTTTAAGCCGGTATTTTTTTGCCCCGACGCAAAAATCCGCGTGTAAGAGAGAGAGGAGAGTACCCCCATGAAAGAAAAAACCTCCATCGGCCAGGAACCTATCCGGGACGCCCGTTCCCTGGGCGTGCCCAAAATGCTGATCCTGGGCCTCCAGCACATGTTCGCCATGTTCGGCGCCACCATCCTGGTGCCCATTCTGGTCAACCAGTACGGCCTGCCCCTGAACATCCAGACCACCCTGTTCTTCGCCGGTTTCGGCACCCTGTTCTTCCACGTCTGCACCCGGATGAAGGTCCCCGCCTTCCTGGGTTCCTCCTTCGCCTTCCTGGGCGGCTTTGCCACCATGGCCGGGATGGACTCCGGCATCTACGCCGGCATGGAGGCCGCCGAGAAGCTCCAGTACGCCTGCGGCGGCATCGTGGTGGCCGGCCTGCTCTACCTGGTGCTTGCCCTGGTCATCAAGGTGGTGGGCGTCCACAAGGTCATGCGATTCCTGCCCCCCGTGGTCACCGGCCCCATCATCATCTGCATCGGCCTGAATCTGGCCCCCTCCGCCGTCTCCAACGCCTCCACCTGCTGGTGGCTGGCCCTGCTGGCCATTGGCATCATCATCGTGGCCAACATCTGGGGCAAGGGCATGGTGAAGATCATCCCCATCCTCCTGGGCGTTGTGGGCGCTTACCTGGTGGCCGTGGTCGCCGGGAAGGTGGACTTCTCCGAAGTGAAGGACGCCGCGCTGCTGGGCTTCCAGCCCTTCGTCACCAACTTCTCCGGCAGCGTGGCCAAGTTTGACCTCTCCGCCATCCTGGTCATGGCCCCCATTGCCATCGCCTCCATGATGGAGCACATCGGCGACATGTCCGCCATCTCCGCCACCGTGGGAGAGAACTTCATCGAGGATCCCGGCCTCCACCGCACCCTCATCGGCGACGGCATCGCCACCAGCCTGGCCGGCCTCTTCGGCGGCCCCTCCAACACCACCTACGGCGAGAACACCGGCGTGCTGGTCCTCTCCAGGGTCTATGACCCCCGGGTCATCCGGCTGGCGGCCCTCTACGCCATCATTCTCTCCTTCTCCCCCAAGTTCGCCGCCGTCATCGGCTCCCTGCCCTCCGCCATCATCGGCGGCGTGTCCTTCATCCTCTACGGCATGATCTCCGCCATCGGCGTGCGGAACATCGTGGAGAACCAGGTGGACCTGACCAACTCCCGGAACCTCATCATCGCTGCCGTCATCCTGGTCTGCGGCCTGGGCTTCTCCTCCGGCATCACCTTCCAGGTGGGATCCGCCTCCGTCACTCTCACCGGCCTGGCCATTGCCGCCATTGTCGGCATCCTGCTCAACGCCATCCTGCCCGGCAACGACTATCAGCCCGGCGCCGGCGCCAACTCTGACGCTTCCGCCAACCTGGGTCAGTACTGAGCCCGGTCAATTCGCCGCAAGGGCCCTCTCCCACGGGAGAGGGCCCTTTTTCTGTGCTGCCCTCCTTGACAATTCCATCCTACAAGTGTAGTATAATTGCAATACTACACTTGTAGGAGGTTTTGCCATGACCAGTCTGTCGGATCGGGAGTGGGCGGTGCTCTCCGCCCTGTGGGAGACCGGCGGCGCCCCGCTGGGGGAGCTGGCGGAGCGGCTCCGGGAGGACACCGGCTGGAGCCGAAACACGGTGCTCACCTACCTCACCCGCATGGAGGCCAAGGGGCTGGTGACCATTGACAAGGAGGTCTCCCCCCACATCTACCGGGCGGCGCTGGACCGGGCCGCCTGTCAGGCCCGGGAGCGGCACAGCTTTCTCCAGCGGGTCTACCGGGGCTCCGCCGGGGATCTGGTGACCGCCTTTCTGAAGGAGGAGCCCATCTCCCCCCAGGAGCGGGAGGCGCTGAGAAAGCTGCTGGACGAGATGGAGGTGTGAGCCCATGACCGACCTTTGGGGCTTTCTCCTTCAGACCCTCACCGCCTCCGGCACAGCGGCGGTGCTGCTGGTGGTGAAGGCCATGTTCCGGGACAAGCTCTTCCCCCGGTGGCAGTTTGCCGCCTGGGGGGTGCTGGCTCTGATCCTCCTGCTCCCGGCGGGCCGGGGGGATATGTGCTGATAAACTGGCCCTGGCTGGTGGAGACGGTCAAGACCTTTCTTACCGGAGAGTATTCCCTGACCCGGGTGTCTGCCCCCGTTCCCCTGCCCAGGCCGGGCCGGCCGGAGACGGCGGCGGGATCTGGACGGCCCTCCAGCGGGTCCGGGCGGAGCGATGGGAGGACCGGTGGGTGGCCCTTCCCCTGGAGGACTTCCGGGCGGTGCAGACGGAGTGGGGTTCCCTGCCCGCCTATGGCTGTGAGGAGCTGCCCGCCTGGCGCTACGAGGGGTGGACGGAGGACTTCATGATCCGTCTGTCCTATCAGACCTCCTACACAGTGGACAGCTATGTGAGCGGCGGCAGCGGCGTTTACTCCTCGTCCGCCTTCGATCTGACCCCCCGGCCCAACGGGACCTTTTCCGCCGGGGACGGCCAGTGGGTCAGCGCCGTCTACACCGGCGTCGAAGGGGCCAAGGGGGACATTCGCAGCATCGGGATCTCCATCAGGCCCCTGGGCAGGGAGGAATCCTCCCCCGCCGGCACGTCCCCGGATCTGGGCGGCGACGCCTGGACATACCTGTCCGATCCCACCGCTGACGCCGGCGGCTCCAGTACCGACGGTTCCAGCTGGGGCACCCGGCCTCTGGAGGGGAAGGACTGGGGGCCGGAGATCTGGCTGTGCGGCGGGGGCGGCACCGCCGACCCGGAGCACTTTGACCGGGAGAGGGGCTATGCCGCCGATCTCTATCTCAACGGAAGCAAACGGGCGGAGCTGACGCTGCTGCCCGTGGAAGGAGGCCCCCAATGACCGGCCGGAAAACTCTGTATGACGGCGCCTCCCAGGCCGCCTGGGGCTATCTGTTCCTCTATTTCGACCTCAAGCTGGGCTCTGTCAGCATTCTGCCCGCCTTTGTGGGCTACCTGCTGTTTCTGTCTGCCATCGAAAAGCTGAAGGGGGAGCGGCGGGATCTGGCCCTCCTGCGGCCCCTGGGCATCCTGCTGGCGGCGGGAAGCGGGGCCGAGTGGCTGTGCTCCTGGGCGGGCGTCACCCTGGACGGCCGGTTCCCCGCCCTGGATCTGATCCTGGCCGCGGCGGGACTCTACTTTCACTTCCAGCTGTTTACCGACTTCGCCGCCCTGGCGGAGACGTATCAGCGGCCGGGGCAGGATCTGGACCGGCGGCTCCTCCGCTGGCGGACGGTGCAGGCGGTGCTCACCACCGCCGCCAAGCTCCTCTCCCTCCTGATGCTCCGGCGGGAAGGAGATTGGGAGTGGCTGCTTTTCTCTCTGGTCTTTGTAGGCATCGCCGTGGGTGGGTGCCTGATGGCGGCGGTGTTTTCCCTCCGGGCCCTGTTCCGGGAGGAGGAACAGCCGGGTGGACCTCCGGCGGGGACGGAGGCGCCCTGAATCTTCGCGCAAAAAAGCGGAAGAGCCACAGGCTCTTCCGCTTTTTGACACAGCCGCTCTCTATTTGATCCCCAGACGGGCAAAGGCCTTGTCGAAGGGCGGGTAGGCAATGCCCTTCTCGGTGATGATGCCGGTGACCAGCTGGTGGTCGGTGACATCGAAGGCCGGGTTGTCCACCTTCACCCCGGCGGGGGCCATGCGCTGCTTGTACCACATCTCGGTGACCTCCTCCGGCTTGCGCTCCTCAATGACGATGTCATCCCCGGTGGCGATGGACAGGTCGATGGTGGAGGAGGGGGCGCAGCAGTACAGGGGGATCCCGTAGTGCCGGGCCAGAATGGCCACGCCGGAGGTGCCGATCTTGTTGGCGAAATCCCCGTTGGCGGCCACCCGGTCGCAGCCCACGAAAACGATGTCGATTTTCCCCCGCTTCATGGTGATGGAGGCCATGTTGTCGCAGATGAGGGTGGTGTCCACCCCGGCGGTCTGCATCTCAAAGGCGCTGAGCCGGGCCCCCTGGAGCAGCGGCCGGGTCTCATCGCAGTAGACCCGCAGGTCGTTCCAGCCCTCCTCCAGGGCGATGTAGACGGGGGCCAGAGCGGTGCCGTATTTGGCGGTGGCCAGAGTGCCCGCGTTGCAGTGGGTCAGAATGCCGTCCCCGTGGTGGAGCAGCTCAAAGCCGTACCGGCCGATGCTCCGGCTGATGGCGATGTCCTCCGCCCGGATGGCGTCGGCCTCCTCCCGAAGGCGGTCCTTCATCTGGGCCACGCTGAGCCGGTCCCGGTTCTCCTCCATCACCCGCTCCATCCGGTTCAGCGCCCAGGACAGGTTCACGGCGGTGGGCCGGGCGGAGTTGAGGTAGTCCTTTTTCTCCCGGACCCGGGCGCAGAAAGCGTCCATGTCGTCGGTCTCCGTCTGATCGGCGGCCAGATAGAGGCCATAGGCGGCGGCCACCCCGATGGCCGGGGCCCCCCGCACCCGCAGGGTATAGATGGCTTCCCAGATATCCTCCGCCCGGGACAGATGGAGGTATTTGACCTCTCCCGGCAGCAGAGTCTGATCCAGAATGATCATTTCTTTTTGATTGTCCGCCAGTACGACGGAATCCAGACTCAGGGCATTCATAATAAGCGGGACTCCTTTCCCATCTGATGATCTATGTCCAAATGATAGCGAAAAAGCATGGGAAAGTCAAGGCGGGCGGGCCGGCGTTTCCCGGGAAAGAAAAATCCCGCGGACCGGGACCGCCCAACAGGCGGGCTCCCTCCGCGGGAAATCGTTCTCCCGTATCGCCTGTGCCTCGCCGGACAGACCGGCGGGCAGCGCCCCAGGCAGGTACAGGAGGCTCCATAAACAGGTTTCTCTGTTTTGATCGTGAGTTCTTTGGCGGCCCGGCCGCCGGAATGGGATTGCTCATCGCTCCTCCTTCACCGCCTGTGCTCCGCCGGCCGGGCAGGCGGAGCAGCGCCCCAGGCGGATCCAGAAGGGGCTCCGCTGAAAGGTTTCTCTGTTCTGATCGGAATGATTCCGGCGGCGATGCCGCCGGGGCAGGGATCGGCCCGCCGTTCCCTCCACCGCCTGTGCTCCGCCGGTCCTGCCGGCAGGAGCAGCGCCCCAGGCGGATACAGGGCAGCTCCAAAGGGCCTCTCTCTTCTGATCGTTTCCGGCGGCGATCCCGCCGGCGCTGGGGTGGATCCCGGCCGCGCGCCCGGTCTGAGCCGGTCACGCAGCCGGTCAGGGCAGCTACGCGCCATTCGGCGGGAGATTTCGGGTTCGGAAAAAGATGTTTTCCGCAGGAATGCCTGATCTGTTTCAGGGAAGAATCCCGCGTTTCCGGCTCAAAAGATCCGCCGAAGGCCGCAGAGGCAATTGCGCGGCGCCGCCTTAGGTATCCGGTTGAAAATATGCCCTCACCAGGGCTGCCGGGTCAAGCTCCGGGCACTCCGCCCGCCGCCGCGCCGCGTACTCCGTCAGTTCCCGCACACAGCGGTTGGCGTCCTCATACACACTGAGGTTGGCCAGCTCGTGAATACGGGCGGAGGGATCGGGATTGACGGCGATAATAAACCGGGAGTGCTCCATTCCGATGGTGTGGAAGTTGGCGCCGGACAGGCCGCAGGCCAGGTACAGCTCAGGGGCCACACGGACGCCGCTGAGGCCGATCTCCCGCTCGTGGGGGATCCACCTCGCGTCCAGCGCGCCCCGGGTCCCGGCCGCCTGGGCCCCCAGCAGTTCCGCCAGGTCCACCATGGCCAGGAAATTCTCCCGGCTGCCCAGGCCCCGTCCCCCCGCCACCACAATGCGGGCGGCGGTCAGATTCCCGGTGAGTGCGGCAGGCCTCTTCTCAGTGGAAAATGTCTCTGCTGATGATGAGGCGCTGGATCTCATTGGTGCCCTCATAGATCTGGGTGATCTTGGCATCCCGGAACATCCGCTCCACGTGCTGCTCCCGCATGTAGCCGGCGCCGCCCATGTTCTGGACGCACTCGGTGGTGACATGCATGGCCACATTGGTGCAGGCCAGCTTGGCCTTGGAGGCGGAGATGGAGAAGTCCACTCCCTGCTGCTGCTCCCACACGGCCTTGTAGAGAAGGAGGCGGGCCATTTCGATCTCCACCTCGAGATCGGCCATCTTGAAGGCGGGATACTGATTGGCGCAGATGGGCTTACCGAACTGCTTCCGGTTCATCATGTAGTCCCGGGTGATGTCAAAGGCGGCCTGGGCCAGACCGAGGCCCTGGGCGGCCACGCCCAGACGGCCGGCATTCAGGGCGGTCAGTGCGTAGTGGAAGCCCTTGCCCTCCGTGCCCACCATCCGGTCGGCGGGGATGCGGCAGTTCTCAAAGACCAGCTCGGTGACCTTGGCGGAGTGGATGCCGCACTTGTTCTCAATGTGGGCGATGGTGACGCCGGGGGTGGTCTTCAGATCCACCAGGAAGGCGGTGAGGCCCTTGGAACCCTTGGAGGGGTCGGTGTTGGCGATCAGCATGCAGTAGTCGGCGATGGCGCCGTTGGTGATGAAGTGCTTGGTGCCGTTGATCACAAACTCGTCTCCGTCACGGACGGCGGTGGTCTTGGCGGAGCCGGCGTCGGAGCCGGCGTCGGGCTCGGTCAGGGCGAAGCAACCGATGGCGTCGCCGCTGAAGAGGCGGGGGAAGCAGTGCATCTTCTGCTCCTCGCTGCCGAAGGTGTCAATGCCGGTGGTAAAGGTAGAGGAGATGGCGTAGGCGATGCCGAAGGAGGAGTCCACCTTGCACAGCTCTTCCACCACCAGGATGAAGGAGAGATAATCCAGCCCCTTGCCGGTGTACTTGGGATCATACTGAAGGCCGATCAGGCCCTCATCGCCCAGCTTCTTCAGGATATCCATCGGGAAAGTCTCCTGGGCATCCCGCTCCAGAACGCCGGGAGCCAGCTCACGCTGCGCAAACTCCCGGGCCCGGCGCTGGATTTCCAGCTGCGCCTCGGTCAGTGCAAAATCCATTTGTATTCCATCCTTTCATGATCTATGATTTGATTGGTCGGTAACATCTGTTGACTACGTCTACTTTTATTAGCATTTTGTATGCCAATTGCGTTCTTCTCTGGAAATTTTTTTGAAAAAACTTTCTCCCCTCCAATTTTCAGGCCGGGAGACCCGCCTCTGCGCCGAAAATGTCCGTTCCTTTACCCCATTCCAGAAGAGACCGCTTTTCAATTCGCTCCATTTTTGAAACTTTTGCCTGATTGTTTCATTTTTGGAGCGATTTATTTTCGGAATTATCTGCACTTCCCAGTCTATTTTCACAGGATTATCCGGCTGTTCGAGAGACCGGTTTTTCTATTCCCAATTTTTTGAATCCATAATTTTGTTTTTATACCAAATTGTTTATTTTTTAACACTTTTTTGACAGCTCAATTTTTGGATCTCCATTCGAAGGAACATGCCGGCGTCTTGCTCACGCGCGTTCCGAAAAGGGAACACGTGCCGGAAACTTCCCTCTCCAATCCAGGTCTTGAGCTCAGACCCGGTTTGGAGTATACTTTTTCTGTCCAAATCTCATCAGAAAAGGAGACATCCCCATGTCTACTCCTCATAATGCCGCCCAGCCCGGAGATTTCGCCAGAGCCGTCCTGATGCCCGGCGACCCCCTGCGGGCCAGATACATCGCCGAACACTTTCTGGAACAGCCCCGGCTTATCAGCGATATCCGGAATATCTACGCCTACACCGGCTCCTGGCAGGGCAGGCCGGTGTCCGTTATGGCCAGCGGGATGGGAATGCCCAGCATCGGCATCTATTCCTATGAGCTGTTCACACACTTCGGGGTGGAGGCCATCATCCGGGTGGGCTCCACCGGCAGCATTGTCCCGGAACTCCATCTCTTCGACATCGTGCTGGCCACTTCCAGTTACAGTGAGAGCACCTTCGCCCGCACCCAGAACGGGGACGAAAGCCCCGTCCAGTACCCCAGTCCCGCGCTGACCGCTTCTCTCCGCGCCGCCGGGCGGGAGCTGGGCATCCCCCTCCATGAGGGCTGCGTCCACTCCACCGATGTCTTTTACGCCGAAACCGCCAACCCGGAGGTGGCCGCCCGCCGCTGTCTGTGCGAGGAGATGGAGAGCTTCGCCCTCTTCCACAACGCCGGAGCCACGGGGAAGCAGGCCGCCTGCCTGCTCACCGTCTCCGACGATCTGATCACCCATCAGGCCATCACCCGGGAGGCGCGGGAGCGCTCCTTTGAGGACATGATGAAGGTGGCTCTGGCCGCCGCCGTCCGGGTGTGACCCTGCTCACGCGGGGACAAGCATGAAAAAAGGCCGGGACAGCCGCTTTCGCGGCCGTCCCGGCCTTTTTGTTCTCTGTTCCGCTTTTAACCCTTCCGGGTGAGAAGGCGGCCCCCCAGGGCGCCGGTGAGGACGTTGCGGTCCACCGCCACCTCCCCCGCCACCAGCACCGCGTCGATGCCGTGGTTGGGCAGGGTGATGTCGGTGAACTCCGCCCCGTCGGAGATGGTCTCAGGATCAAAGATCACCAGATCCGCGTCCATGCCGGCCTTGACCTGGCCCTTGTTTGCCAGGCCCACCCGGGCGGCGGCCCGGCGGGTCATCTTGTCCAGGGCCTCCATCAGGGTGAGGGCTCCCTCCTCCCGGACATACTTGCCCAGTATCCTGGGATAGGTCCCCGCCACCCGGGGGTGGCCCAGGTAGCCGTCACTGATGCTGCCGTCGCTGCCGAAGAGGCCGGCGGGACAGGCGATAGCGGAGCGGATGCTCTCCTCGTCCATGGCGAAGGCCACCACGTTCACGTCGGGGGTCTCCCGGCGGACCTTCTCATAGAGCTCCCTGGTACACCGCTGGCCGGCATAGGGGGCGTGGAGCAGAAGGATGATGTCGTAATCCACCCCCCACTTCTCCCGCCAGTCCATGTCGAAGGCGGCAGTGCCGATGCCGGTGCAAAAGGCGGTGTAGGGGTAGGTGTCATAGCCCAGCCTGGGGTTGGCGGCGATCTCCCGGGTCAGGAAGGCCAGAGACTGTGGCATATTGTGCCCGGTACCCGCCAGACTGCTGAGGTGGGACACCTGCACCCGGCACCCGGTGTCCCGGGACAGCCGGGCCATCTCCTCCAGAGAGTCCATGCACGCCTCGCAGTCGGCCCGGAAGTGGATGGAGACGAAGGGGTCCAGATCCTTCACCGCCTCCACCGCCTGGGTCATCTCCTCGTTGGAGATTCCGGGGGCGTACTCCAGGCCGAAGGACACGCCCCAGGCCCCGTCCGCCAGCTCCCGGCGGATGTCGGCCTGAATGGCGGCCCGCTGGGCGGGGGAGGCGTCGTCATACCAGCCCAGGCCCCGGGCCTCCCGGAAGGCGTTGTAGCCCGCCAGCATGACATAGTTCATGGGACAGCCGCCGTTCTCCTCCAGAATGGCCCGGAACTGAGCCATGGGGTGGTTCTGCTGGCCGCAGTTGCCTCCCACGCCGGTGGTGACCCCCTGCCTGACCATATACTCCGACACGTCGTAGGCCCGGCTGCCGCCCTGAAACTCCTCCTCGTGCATGTGCAGGTCGATGAAGCCGGGAGAGACCACCCTGCCGGCGGCGTCCATGACCCGTTTGGCGGCCGGGGTCTCCCCCGCCGGGAGGACGGCGGCAATCTTCCCGCCCTGAAGGGCGATCTCCCCCCGCTCCAGGCGGCCGGTATCAAAATCGGGATAGCGCCCGCCGGTGATCAGAATATCGTACACGAAACACAGCTCCTTTCAAAAGACCTCCGGGAGACGCCCCGGAGGTCTTTGGTCTTATTTCCGGAATTCCAGCTCCCCGGCGAAATGGCAGGCGATCTGGCGGCCATCCTCCAGCGTCCGGAAGGGCGGCTCTTCCTCCCGGCACCGGTCCCGGGCAAAGGGAC
>JAQXNP010000152.1 GCA_029098065.1 Clostridiales bacterium
GAAATGATGCCGTCGGTCATGGTGCCCTTCAGCGCCTCTCCCAGCGGATTTCCGATGGCGTAGGCCGTATCTCCCACCTTCACCAGCGCCGAATCTCCGAACTCCGCCGCCGGGAGGTCCTGGGCGTCGACCTTCAGCACCGCCAGGTCGCTCTCCTCATCCGCCCCCACCAATTTGGCGTCCTCCCGGGTGTCATCGGAAAAGATCACCTCCACTCGCACCGCGCCGTCAATGACATGGGCATTGGTGATGATATATCCGTTCTCCGACAGAATGACGCCGGTGCCGGAGGAACCCCCGTCCTTCAGATAGACCCGGACCCCAACCACCGACGGGGAAACCTTCTCATAGATCCCCTGGGGCGGCAGGGCCTCACCGTCCGGCGGTGCAAAGGAAAGGGTGGTTCCGTCCCCCACCGGAGCCCGGGCCAGTTCCTCATCCTCCGGTTCCTCCAGGGGGAGGCTCTCTTCAAAACGCTCTTCCGCCGGCTCCCGGGGCAGACGGCTGATCCAGGCTCCGGCAATCGTCAGCCCGGCCAGAAGCACCGCGAAGAGGAGGAAGACCCTGACACGTCCCTTCTCCCGCGGCCTCTCCGGCGGTCTGGTCCGGCGGGGCCGGGCGGGAGGCGTTCTCCGGCGGGAGGGCAGGGACGATTCCCCGCTTTTCTCCCTCTCCCCCGTCTCCGGATTTCCGTCGGAAGCTCCCTCTCCCGGGGCGGCCCGCCCCTGAGCCGGAACTTCTCCGTAGGGCTCAGGAGCCGTCCCCTTTTCCGGCGGAGGGATCAGGGGGACCTCATCCGGCTCTGCAGCGGAATAATAGTAGTTGCGGTGCACGGAAAAATCCCTCCTTGCCGGCCGGGCCGCTGTTATGCGATGGTCAAGGTGAAGGTAAATTCCGTCACTCCGTCCTCGCTGGTCACAGTGATATTTTCCTTGTGATTGTTGATGATGGTTTTGACGATATAGAGCCCCAGGCCGACGCCCTCCCGGTCCTCGCTGCGGGAGTGGTCCGCCTTGTGGAACCGGTCAAAGATCTGGTCCAGCTCATCGGGCGGAATGGTCTCCCCGTGATCCCGGATGGAGATATACGCCTTTTCCCCTTTCACCTGGATCCTCAGCCCCAGGGCGGTGCCGGGCAGGGCAAACTTGATGGCGTTGTCCAGCAGATTGTAGCAGACCTGGGTGATGGCGTCCGGGTCTCCCCATACCATCACCGCCTCATCGGGCAGATCGGTCTCCACATCCAATCCTCTGCCGTTGATCTTGCCCTCCAGGCTCACCAGCACCCGGATGAGCACTTCAGAGACGTCGAAGCGCTCCTGCGCGGTGACATTCTCGCTGGACTGAAGCCGGGAGAGATCCAGCATCCGCCGCACCAGGCGGGACAGGCGCCGGGTCTCCGACGAGATGGTCTTGAGGGCCTCCGCCTCCTTCTCCGGGGGGATGGTGCCGTCCAGAATCCCGTCGGCAAAGCCGGCGATGGTGGTCATGGGGGTTTTCAGTTCATGGGAGACGTTGGCGATAAATTCGCTGCGCTGGGCCTCGCTCTTGGCCAGGGAGTCCGCCATGGCGTTGAAGGCCTCGGCCAGTTCCCCCACCTCATCCTTCCGGTTCTCGCAGCCGGTGACCCGGGCGTCAAACTCCCCTTTTCCAAACTTCCTGGCGGCGTCGGCCATATCCTTGAGGGGCTTGGTCTGCCGCTTGGCGGTGACAGAACTCACCAGCGCCACCACCAGGAACACCAGAATGGCGGAAAGGATAAAAATAGAGGCAAAATCCTTCCAGATGCGGGTCAGGCTGGCGGTTTCACTGGCCACCAGCACCACTCCCCGCTGCAACGTCCGCCCGGTAATAAAATAGCTTTGCAGGATCGGCACGGCCACGACATAGCACTGGTCGGACAGGAGTCCGCCCAGACTGCTCAGCCCGCCGTAGCGGCCCTCACGGGCCACCTTATCCATCACACCCGCGGGGATGCTGCCGCCGAACAGGCTGTTCCCTCCCGATGCCCCCACGGAAGAAGCGAAGGCGATCTCCCCGTTATTCTGGGCCAGAATGACGGTAGAGCCGGAGATATTGGACAGGGAGGACACATAGAGCTGATAGGCCGAATCCTGGATCCCGGTCCCTATACTGCTCAGATAGGAAGCGGTAAAGCTGGCAATATAATCGGCGTTGCGCTCCATGGATTCCTTTTTATCCTGAACCACGTACTGGTAGCTCATACCCGCGAAGGTGCCCCCCAGCAGGAGAAAGGCGGCCAGAAGCACGGCGGCCATCAGTGCGAACTGCCGGCGGTAATAGCTCTTCACTGGCCGGCCACCTCGAATTTATAGCCCACGCCCCAGACCGTCTTGAGGCTCCACTGATCGGAGACCCCCTCCAGCTTCTCGCGCAGGCGTTTGATATGGACGTCCACCGTCCGGCTGTCGCCGAAATAGTCAAATCCCCAAACCTCGTCCAGCAGCTGGTTCCGGGTAAAGACCCGATTGGGCGCGGAAGCCAGATGATACAGCAGTTCCAGCTCTTTGGGCGGAGTATCCACCCGTTTGCCGTCCACAATGAGTTCATAGGCGTCCAGATTGATGACCAGCTTGTCAAAGGTCAGCTTCTTTTCCCCGTTCCCCTCACCTTCTCCCATTGTGCGGCGGAGAACGGCGTGGATGCGGGCCAGAACCTCTTTGGTCTCAAAGGGCTTGACAATGTAGTCGTCCGCCCCCTGCTCCAGACCGGTGACCTTA
>JAQXNP010000153.1 GCA_029098065.1 Clostridiales bacterium
CCGGCGTTCTGAAAGCGGAGTGCGACCGGCTCAACGAGGTATTTTTTCACTACATCCGCGCAAAGCGCCCCTATGTGGTGCTGAAATACGCCATGACGATGGACGGCAAGATCGCCACCCGCACCGGCCTGTCCCAGTGGATCACCGGAGAGGAGGCCCGGGCCCGGGTGCACCGGGACCGGCACCGCTATACCGCCATCATGGCGGGAGTCGGGACCGTGCTGGCCGACGACCCCCTGCTCACCTGCCGGATGGAGGGGGGCAGAAATCCCGTCCGGATCGTCTGTGACACCCACCTGCGCACCCCTCTGGACAGTCAGCTCGTCCGCACCGCCCGGGAGGTTCCCACCATTCTGGCGGTGGGCGGCGTGGACCCGGCCCGGACAGCGCCCTACCGGGACGCGGGCTGCCGGGTACTGCTCCTGCCGGAGCGGGAGGGCCATGTGGACCTGTCCGCCCTGATGGAAGAACTGGGAAAAGAGGAGATCGACAGCATTCTGCTGGAGGGGGGCGGCACCCTGAACTGGGCGGCGCTGGAGAGCGGCATCGTCCAAAAGGTGCAGGCCTATATCGCCCCCAAGCTGTTCGGCGGGACAGCCGCCCTCTCCCCGGTGGGGGGCCTGGGCGTGGAGACCCCCGGCCAGGCCTTCGCCCTGAAAAACAGCAGCGTCACCCGCATTGGGGATGACTTTCTGATCGAAAGCGAGGTGGACCGGGATGTTTACCGGGATCGTTGAAGAACTGGGCACCATCCGGGCGGTCCGGCGGGGAAAAAGCTCCTCCGTGCTGTCCATCGGTGCCGGACTGATCCTGTCCGATCTGAAGATCGGCGACAGCGTGGCGGTGAACGGGGTCTGCCTCACCGCCACCAGCAAGGACAGCGGCGGCTTTACCGCCGATGTGATGCACGAGACGCTGAACCGGTCCTCTCTGGGGGACCTGACCGCGGGCAGCCATGTGAATCTGGAGCGGGCCATGGCGGCGGACGGCCGCTTCGGCGGCCATATTGTCTCCGGCCACATCGACGGCACCGGCACCATCACCGCCATCCGCACCGATGACAACGCCATCTGGTACACGGTGGCGGCGGAGAGCGCCCTGCTGCGGTATGTGGTGGAGAAGGGCTCCATCACCATCGACGGCATCAGCCTGACGGTGGCGGCGGTGGGGGACGGCTGGTTCTCCATCTCCGCCATCCCCCACACGGTGGCAGTGACCATCCTGGGCGAAAAGCGGGTGGGGGCCACGGTGAACCTGGAGACCGACATCATCGGAAAGTATGTGGAAAAGCTGCTCCGGCCCCAGGAGCCGGCGCAGCCCCAAAGCAGCATCACCTGGGACTTTTTGGCCCAAAACGGTTTTTAACCCAACAGAGGAGGAAAACAATATGGAGCATCAGTACTGTACCGTGGAAGAGGCGCTGGAGGAGCTGAGGGCGGGCCGCATTATCATCTCCATCGACGACCCGGACCGGGAGAACGAGGGAGACATGATCTGCGCCGCCCAGTTCGCCACCACGGAGAACGTCAACTTTATGGCCGTCCACGCCAAGGGGCTGATCTGCACCCCCATGAGTGAGGAAGTGGCGGCCCGTCTGGGCCTGGAGCAGATGGTGAAGGTCAACACCGACAACCACTGCACCGCCTTCACCGTTTCCATCGACCATGTGGACACCACCACCGGCATCTCCGCCGAGGAGCGGGGCTACACCTGCCGCAAATGCGTGGACCTGACCACCAGGCCGGAGGACCTGCGCCGGCCCGGCCACGTGTTTCCCCTGGTGGCCCGGCGGGGGGGCGTGCTCACCCGGAACGGCCACACCGAGGCCACAGTGGACCTGTGCCGTCTGGCGGGACTTCACCAGTGTGGCCTGTGCTGTGAGATCATGCGGGACGACGGCACCATGATGCGCACCACCGAGCTGCTGGAAAAGGCGCGGGAATGGGGCCTGAAGGTCATCACCATCAAGGCGCTGCAGGACTACTGCCGCCGCCACGACAAGCATGTGGTGCG
>JAQXNP010000154.1 GCA_029098065.1 Clostridiales bacterium
ATCTGCGGCCTGGCCGTCTTTGACAAGAGGGTCATCCTCTTCGGCGGAGAAGGCTGCTCCAAAACGTTCTCCTCTGAAATGCGTCTGGACGGCATGGATCAGCAGAACATGCCCAAGATCAACCAGCCCTCCGCCGTGGTGGAGGCGGTGGATCCCCTGGTGCTGGGCCTCAAGCTGGTAGACCCCTGCGACTGCCAGCCCTGCGGCTGCGAGCTCACCGATGTCCCCCCCTGTATCTGCGGCTGCTTTGACGGAGATCTGTGCTTCACCGGAGAGGGCCGCCGGCTCTTCGTCTCTCTGGGCCAGTTCTCTCTCATCCGCCTGGAGCGGGACACTCAGCTTCTGATTCCGGTCTATGACTACTGCATGCCCGAGAAGGAATGCACCTGCGACGGCGGCCAGTGTGAGGAGGACCCCTGCGAGATCTTCCGTCATGTGAAGTTCCCGGTGGATCAGTTCTTCCCCTCCGACCGCCTCCCCGCCCCCGGCGGTGAGTGCGGCTGCTGCAAGTGAACTCTTTTCCGAACGCGGAGAAGTCCCCGACGCAGACGCGCCGGGGACTTCCTATTTCACTACCACATTTTCTTCTCCGAAGAGTTCTCTCAGTTCCGCTACCAGAGCGGGGTGGATCTGCCCCGCCGCACCCAGCCGCTTTTTGGTGTCCGCACAGTAGAAAATGATCTGCTGGCTGCCGGGAAACATATTCAGCACCAAACCCGTCTTGCGCATTCTGGGATCATGGGCGGTGGGAATCTTTACATAGAGCTTGTTCCCGGTCACGGGCCTCTCCGCCGGAGCGGCGGGAACTTCCCCGCCCCCCGCCAGAGGCTTTGCGCTGTCACACATGAGCTGGGGGGCCTTCTCATCCCGAACGGACAGCCGTCCCTCCACCAGCAGGGCCTCCCCTTCCTTCAGGTAGGGTCCGCACTCCCCCAGAGTTCTGGCAAATACCAGCAGTTCCATGGCTCCGGTGTCGTCTTCCAGCCCCACATAGGCCATCAGGGTATTGTTCCTGGTGGTCTTGGTTTTGGCCGAGGTGACAATGCCCGCCAGAAGTACCCGCTGGCCGTCCCGATAGCTCTGGGGGCCCTCGGGCCGGTCAAAATCGGCCAGGATGGCCCCCATCGGCACCGCCCGGTACTTTTTGACCTGCTCCCGGTACTCGTCCATGGGATGGCCGGTGAGATAGAGGCCGGTGGTCTCCTTCTCCATCTTCATAAGCTCATGGCGTGAAAACTCCGGAATGTCAGGCAGAGTGACCTCCGGCGCGGGACCGGGCCCCTCCTCCCCTCCGCCGAAGAGATCATACTGACCCTCCAGCGTATTTTTCCGGCTCTTGGCCACGGTATCCATAACCTGGTCCGCCACCTTGAGGAGCTGGGAGCGCCGGACGCCCATGGAGTCAAAGGCCCCGCACTTGATGAGGCTCTCCACCACCCGCTTATTGCAGTCCAGGCCGAACATCCGGGAACAGAAGTCCGGGAAGGAGGTAAAGGGGCCATGCCGCTCCCGCTCGTCCAGCACCTGGAGGGTAAACCCCCGACCCACCCCCTTCACGGCGGCCAGGCCGAAGCGGAGCCCGTCACCGGATACGGTGAAGTCTGCCCCCGACCGGTTCACATCGGGAGGCAGCAGGGCGATACCGCAGTTTTTGCACTCGGCGATATACTCGGCCACCTTGCCGCTGGAATCCAGTACCGAGGTGAGAAGGGCGGCCATATACTCCCGGGTATAGTGTACCTTGAACCAGGCCGTCTGATAGGCCACCACCGCGTAGGCCACCGCGTGGGCCTTATTGAAGGCGTACTCGGCAAAAGCCTCGATCTCATCATAGATGTCCTGGGCGGTCTGCTCCGGGACTCCGTTGGCCACACAGCCGTCGATGCCCCGCTCCGGGTCCCCGTGGACGAAGGACTGGCGCTCCTTCTCGATCTGGGCCCGCTTCTTCTTGGAGATGGCCCGGCGGACCATGTCCGCCTGCCCCAGGGTGTACCCCGCCAGCTTCCGGAAGATCTCGATGACCTGCTCCTGATAGACGATGCAGCCGTAGGTCACCGACAGGATGGGCTCCAGAGCGGGGTGCTTGTACCGGATCAGGCTGGGATCATGTTTGCAGGCGATGAACCGGGGGATGGACTCCATGGGGCCCGGGCGGTACAGGGCGATGATGGCGGTGATGTCCTCGATGTCCTTGGGCTTCAGCCCCACGCAGACGCCGGTCATCCCCGCGGACTCCATCTGGAACACGCCGGAGGTCCGCCCCTCGGAGAGCATCCGGTAGACCTCCGGGTCCCCGTCTGGGATATCGGACAGCGAAAAGCCGGGCCTGGTCTTCTGTACCATCTTCACCGTATCATCCAGCACCGTCAGGTTGCGCAGGCCCAGAAAGTCCATCTTCAGCAGGCCCAGCTCCTCCAGCGTGGTCATCTGGTACTGGGTCACCACGGACTCGTCGTTTTTGGCCAGAGGCACATAGTCGGCCACCGGCAGGCGGGTGATGACCACGCCGGCCGCATGGGTGGAGGCGTGGCGGGGCATCCCCTCAATGGCCCGGGCCGTGTCGATGAGGAGCTTCACCTGCTCGTCCCCGTCGTACAGCTCCCGGAGGGGCTTGGACAGCTTCAGCGCCTCGTCCAGCGTGATATGGAGCGTGGTGGGCACCTGCTTGGCGATCTGGTCCACCCGGTCATAGGGCATGTTGAGCACCCGTCCCACATCCCGGATGGCGCCCCGGGCGGCCATGGTGCCGAACGTGACGATCTGGGCCACGTGATCGGCGCCGTATTTCCGCTGGACGTACTCAATGACCTCCCCCCGGCGGCGGATGCAGAAATCCACGTCGATATCCGGCATGGTGACCCGCTCCGGGTTCAAAAAGCGTTCGAAAAACAGGCCGTACTTCATGGGGTCGATCTCAGTGATGGCCATGCAGTAGGCCACCATGGAGCCGGCGGCGGAGCCCCGGCCCGGCCCCACCGGGATGCCGTGGGACTTGGCATAGCCGATGAAGTCGGAGACGATGAGAAAGTAGTCCACAAACCCCATCTGGCGGATGACTCCCATCTCATACTCCAGCTGTTTTTCATAACTCTCCGGGGGATCCGCATACCGCCGGGTAAACCCCTGGCGGCAGAGCTTTTCAAAATAGGCGTCCGGGTCAGTCTCCCCCTCAGGCAGATGGAACTCGGGCAGGTGGTACTTGCCGAACTCGAAATCCACCTGGCACAGATCGGCGATCTTCTGGGTATTTTCCAACGCCTCGGGATATTGGGAGAAGAGCGCGGCCATCTCCTCTTCGCTCTTGACGTAAAACTCCTCCGTCTCAAAGCGCATCCGGTTGGCGTCATCCTCTGTTTTGCCCGTCTGGATGCACATGAGGATATCCTGAGTCCGGGCATCCGCCCGGGTCAGGTAATGGGCATCGTTGGTACACACCAGAGGGATCCCCGTCTCCTCATGGATGCGGACCAGCCCGGCGATGACCTGCGGGTCCGCCTCCAGACCGTGGTCCTGGAGCTCCAGATAATAATTTCCCCGGCCGAAAAGGGCGTCCATCTCCAGGGCGTGGGCCCTGGCCCCCTCATAATCCCCCGCCCGGATGCGGCGGGGGAGCTCCCCCGCCAGGCAGGCCGACAGGCAGATCAATCCTCCCGCCCGCTGGCGGAGCAGATCCAGGTCGATCCGGGGCTTGATGTAAAAGCCCTCGGTGTAGGACTGGCTCACCATATGGGAGAGGTTGCGGTAACCCTCCTCGTTTTTGCACAGCAGGATGAGATGACGGGCTCTGCTGTCCAGCTCGTGGACCTTGTCGAACCGGGTCCGCGGGGCCACATAGACCTCACAGCCGATGACCGGATGGATGCCTGCCGCCCTGCACGCCTTGTAGAAATCGATGACGCCGTACATATTCCCGTGGTCGGTGATGGCCACGGCGGTCTGCCCCAGCTCTTTCACCCGCTCCACCAGCTTGGGAATGCGGCACGCGCCGTCCAGCAGGGAGTATTCCGTATGGAGATGTAAGTGGGCAAAAGCCATGGCCGGGACCTCCTTCTCTCTTTTTCTCGGGCAAAACACGCGGGATCAGCAGCGGAAACAGCGTTCCGTACTTTCTGCGGACCCGGCCGGAATTCAGGCCGGTCCCCTTGCGGTCCCTCCCGTCAATCCGCCGCCTCTCCGGTCTCCGGCTCACCGTACAGACGGGTCAGCAGCTTTAACGTCTCCTGATTCAGCGGCCTGGCCGGCGCCGTGGCGGGCAGTTTCAGCAGGCTGTACAGATAAAACCCCGCCATAAACACGCCGGCCAGTTTGGCGATCCCTCCCGCCAGGACAATGAGGCCCACACCCAGCGCCACCATCACCAGATGGAGCATCTGGCTGCCGATGGCGGGGGCAAACTTCCCCCGCAGAACGCTGCCGCCGTTGCCGTCCGGCTCAAAGCTGCCCCGGAAGGGATCGCCCTGCAGATTCTGGACCAGCGGATTGGCCCGATCCATACGGTCCGCCTCTTCATCGCTCCGCTGGCTTCTCAGGGCCAGGGTTCTGCCGGCGCTCCGGCCTCTTGACATCCTGCTGTAGGTGTAGCTCAGAAACAGAGTCTCCTCTTCTTTCTTCAAATCCCACTTGGCCCTCCAGAACAGGTTTTCAGCCGGATCCTCTCTCCATCGGGTCAGATCCGCGTTCTCCTCCTCCACCTGACGCTCCAATTCGGTCTGGGCCTCTTCCGGAGTCAGCTTGCTGTGGAAACGATACTCAGTTGGAACAAACGCCATTGTTCTTTCCTCACTTTTCCGCCAATTCGGCTATTTTCTTTAATCTGTGGCTCAGGGAAGACTTGGTAATTGGAGGCTGGCACAGAGCGGCCAGCTCGGAAAGCGTCAGATCCGGATGCTCCAGCCGAAGCCGGGCCGCCTCCGCCAGCTTGGGGGGCAGCTCGTCCAGATCCATCCGTTCCTGAAGGCGGCGAATGACCTCGGCCTGGGCCACGGCGGCGTCCACTGCCTTGTCCAGGTTGGCCGCGTCGCAGTTGACCCGCCGGTTGACCCCGCCCCGCAGGTCCTTTTCCGCCTTGGCATTCATGAGCTCCATCGCGGCCAGGGGGGCTCCGATCGCGGTCAGAAAATCGGCGATGGCCTCGCTTTGTTTGAAATAGACGATATGGTTGGCTCCCCGGGCGGCGGACTTGGGCTCAAATCCGCTCTCCCGCAGCAGCGCGGCCAATTCCCGATCCACTGAGGCATGGGAGGTGGCCAGCTCCAGATGATAGCCCTTGGCGGGGTCGGTCACCGACCCCCCAGCCAGAAAGGCCCCCCGGAAGAAGGCCAGCCGGCAGTGGTCCTCCTCCAGAATGCCGAAATTGACATGATGGGCCACCGAAGCCCCCGGGTCATAGCCGAAGGCATCTGCCATCACCGCCAGCTTCTCCCGGCTGGTGACGGCCAGCACCCGCTTTCCTCCCTCCCCCGGCTCCGGAAGCCGGTCAAAGGTCAGGTGGAAGGCCCGCCGGAACAGGACCGGGAGCCGGGCGGCGAAATCGGCCGATTCGGTGACCACCCGGGCCTCCCCGCCGTCAAAACGATTGGCATAGAGAAGCGCTCCGTAACACTCCGCCTGGGCGCAGCATCTCCGGTTGACAGGGACCCGGCAGAGCTCTTTTTTCGCGTTGCTGGAAAAGGACATAGGAAATTCCTTCTCTCTGTATCATCGGTATTGGCAAACTGGGCCTTGTTTGATCAATAGCGAAATGCCCAAGGGCGATGGATTTTTTCGCCGGATAAGGCAAATTTTCCCGGCCATACTGTCGTATGGCGAGAAAATGGAACGCAGCATGGCGGAAAAAGGCCCGCCATTTCGGCGTTTTGTCATTTTTCAAGCAAGGCCTAAAATACACGCGTTTCGGCCCGCTCCTGGTAGAGATCCATCACGGCCTTCCCCAGCCGCTCCACAGAGTGCCGGGCATAGTCGGAGGTCTCGGAGCTCAAGGGACGTTCCACCAGCTCCACCCCCAGCCGCTTTACCCGGTCCCGGTCAATGAGGATGGGCTCCGCCCCCTCCTCCTGGTAGCGCTCCAGCAGACCGGGCCGCACCGGGGCGGAATTGGCCAGGCACAGGTTGATGAGTCCCTCTCCCCCATGGACCAGAAGCGCCGAGATATGTTCGGACAGAGTCATCCCCTCCGTCTCCCCGTCCTGGGTCATGATGTTGGCGATATACACCCGGGGTGCGTCGGAGGCGCGGATGGCCTCCGAGATCCCGTCCACCAGCAGATTGGGGATGACGCTGGTATAGAGGCTCCCCGGTCCCAGCAGGATCAGATCCGCCTGGGAAATGGCCTCCAGCGTGGCGGGCAGGGCGGGCGCATGTCCGGGCAGCAGCTCCACCCGGCTGATCCGGCAGTCCTGGGCCTTTTTGAAGGCGGCGATCTTGGACTCCCCCACCACCTGAGCTCCGTTTTCAAACGTGGCCCGGAGGGCCACATTGGCGTTGGTGACAGGCAGAATGCGGCCTGTGATGGCCAGCACCTGGCTCATCTTCTCCACCGCCTCGTCAAAGGAGCCGGAGATCCCGTTGAGAGCGGCCAGCAGCAGGTTGCCGAAGGCCTGCCCCGACAGGCTGCCATCGGTGAAGCGGTAGCCCAGCAGCTGCTCCATCAGCGGCTCGGTGTTGGCCAGGGCCTCCATACAGCTGCGGATATCCCCCGGCGGAGGCATCCCCAGATCCTGCCGAAGCATCCCCGAACCGCCGCCGTCATCGGCCACGGTAACAATGGCGGTGATGTTCCCGGTGTGAAGCTTGAGCCCCCGCAGCAGGGTGGACAGCCCGTGCCCGCCGCCGATGGCCACCACCCGGGGGCCCTGATTCCGCAGTCGATTGTGTCCCTCCATTACAGGGCCCTCGTCATATCCCGGTGGTTCTCGGCGGCGTCATAGCCCTTCTGCCGGATGAAATCAGCCAGGGCCCGGGTCACCGCCACCGACCGGTGCTGGCCGCCGGTACAGCCCACGGCGATGACCAACGCGGCCTTTCCCTCCTCCACATACTGGGGCAGGAGGAAGGCAATGAGCCGCTCCAGATACGTCATAAAATCCCGGGTCTGCTGATAGCCGAAAATAAAGTCATATACGTCTTGATCCAGCCCGGTCTTATGCCGCAGCTCGGCGATGTAAAAGGGATTGGGCAGAAAGCGCACGTCGAAAACCAGATCGGCCTCGATGGGAATGCCGTATTTGAAGCCGAAGGAGATGACGTTGACGCTCATAGGCTGCTGGGGCCCGCCGGAACCGAAGAGGCGCAGGATCTCCCCCCGCAGTTTGGCGGTGGAGAGCGCTGTGGTGTCCACGATGTACTCGGCCCGCTTGCGCACCGGCTCCAGGATGGTCTTTTCCCGCTGGACCGCCTCGTCCAGGGAACGTCCCTCCCTGACCAGGGGATGGAGGCGCCGGGTCTCCTTATAACGCTTGATGATGGTCTCCCGGCTGGCCTCCACATACAGAATCTGATAGGCGCAGCCCATTTTGGACAGATCGGACAGGGCCGCAAACAGCCCGTCAAAGGTCTGCCCGCCCCGGATATCGCAGACAATGGCCACCCGGTCGTATCCCTGCCCGGCCATACACAGTTCGGCGAATTTCGGAATCAGCGGAGCGGGCATGTTATCCACCACAAAGAAGCCGATGTCCTCCATGATGGAGGCCACCTGGCTCTTGCCCGCCCCGGACAGGCCGGAGATCACGATAAAGTCCATACCCTCACACTCCCAATGTTTTGACTTCCAGCTCCAGCTCCACACCGGTCTCCTGTCTGACCCGCTCTCTGATCCGGGCGACAAGGGCCAGCACATCGGCGCAGGTCGCCCCGCCGGTGTTCACGACAAATCCGGCGTGCTTGGGGGACACCTGGGCCCCGCCCACCGTCAGTCCCTTCAGCCCGCACTGTTCGATGAGGGCGGCGGCGAAATGGCCCTCCGGCCGCTTGAAGGTGCTCCCCGCGCTGGGATATTCCAGCGGCTGCTTCTCCCGCCGCTTCCGGGAGAGCTCCGCCATCCGCTCCCGGATGGCCTCCCGGTCGCCGGATTGAAGGGAAAAGCCCGCCTCCAGGATCAGCCGCCGGCCATCGGAAAAAGCGCTGTGCCGGTAGGAAAAATCACAGTCCCCGGCGGAGATGACCGATGTCCGGCCCGCCCCGTCCAGCACCTTCACCCAGGAGACCACCTGGGCCATCTCCCCATCGTAAGCGCCGGCGTTCATGGTGACGGCCCCGCCGACGCTGCCGGGGATGCCCTGGGCGAACTCCAGCCCGGTCAGGCCCCGGTCCAGAGCCGCGTTGGCCAGCTGGGAGAGAAGCAGCCCCGCGCCCGCCGTCAGTTCCCGGCCGGCCTCCCGCAATTCTCCCGGCCCACGGATATATTTGATGAGAAAGCCCTCATACCCGGCGTCGGACACCAGCAGGTTGGTGCCGTTGCCCAGGAAAAAAGGAGTGATCCCCAGATTTCGGGCCGTCACCAGCGCGGCCCGGGCCTCTCCCTCTGTTTTGGGCAGGGCCATCAGCCGCGCGGGGCCGCCGATGCGGAAGGAGGTGTGTCTGGCCATCCGCTCCTCCCGCCGCAGCTCCAGATCAGGACAGGCGCGGCGCAGTTCTTCCTCCAAAGTGTCCCAGATACTCATCGCTGTCAGCCTCCTTTGGTCCAGTGTATGCGGTCACCGGGCTGTTTTCTGTTCCAGGGTCTTTTTATACCCCGCCGCGGCGTCCAGCAGTTCTCCGGCGCTGTCCAGCGCGGAGCGGGTAATGCGGTCTCCGGCGGTGAGGCGGGCCAGCTCAGCCTGCCGGCGGGGGCGGTCCAGTTCCTCCACCGCCGTATAGGTCCGCCCGTTCCGCTCCCCCTTCTCCACGGTAAAATGGACATCGGCCATAGCGGCGATCTGGGGCAGATGAGTGACGCAGAGTTCCTGCTTGCGCCGGGCCACCTGGGCCAGCTTTTCCGCCACCTTCTGGGCCGCCCGGCCCGACACGCCGGTGTCCACCTCGTCAAAGACTAGGGTTCCCACATCCTCGTTTTCCGCCAGGACATTCTTCAGACACAGCATAATTCGGGCCAGTTCGCCGCCCGAGGCGATCTTCTGAATGGGCTTCAGCGCCTCTCCCACGTTGGCGGACATGAGAAAGCGCACCGCGTCCATCCCCGCCGCGTCCAGCCCCAGCTCGTTGTCCACCGGGGCGAATTCCACCTGAAAGCGCACTCTGGGCATATCCAGCTGGGCCAGCTCAGCCTGAATGCGAGTCTGAAGGGCCTCTCCGGCGCGTTTCCGGGCATCCGAGAGAAGCTGCGCCCGCCGCTTCGCCTCCCGCAGCGCCCCCTCCCGCTCCTTTTCCAGACGGAGCAGGGTGTCATCCGCGAACTGGATCTCATCCAGCTCTTTCCGGCAGCGCTCCAGATAAGCGATCATGTCCTCCTCGGTGGGACCGTACTTCTTTTTCAGACGGTAGAGAAGATCCAGCCGCTCCTCCAGCTGATCCAGCTCCCCGGGTTCAAAATCAAATTCCCCCCGGAGGCTCCGGGCGGTATCCGCCGCGTCCTGGGCCTGACAGCGGCAGTCGGTGAGCCGCTCCAGCAGCTCGTCGATACCGCCGCTCACCCCGGACACCCGCTCCAGCGCCTGCTCCGCCTCCATGAGCAGAGCCACCGCCCCGGCGCTCTCGTCATCTCCGGAGAGGGCATAGTGAACCCCCTCCACCGCCTCGGCCAGATCCGCGGCATTGCGGAGGATATCCCGGCGCTCCAGCAGCTCGGCCTCTTCCCCCGCCCGGAGCCCGGCGTTTTCCAGTTCGGAGATCTGGTACTGCAGGGTATCCAGCCTGCGGGCCTTTTCCGCCTCGTCCATCCGCAGGGCGGCCATTTTCTCCCCGATCCGGGACAGTTCGTCATAGGCCTCCCGGTAGGAGCGGAGCAGCCCGCCGGTATCCCCGAAGCCGTCCAGATAGCCCAGATGGCAGCTCTCGTCCAGCAGCTGCTGGCCGTCGTTCTGTCCGTGGATGTTCAGCAGCTGCCGCCCCAGAGTGCGGAGCTGGGATACCGTCACCGGCCGGCCGTTGACCCGGCACAGGTTCTTTCCGTCCGCCATAATCTCCCGCTGGAGCAGCAGCTCCCCCTCCTCATCGTGGCAAAGGCCGTTGTCTTCCAGCCACTTCAGCGGCTTCACCCCGGTAAAGGAGGCGGAGACCAGGGCGGATCTGGCTCCGGTGCGGATCAGATCCCGGCTGGCCCGCTCCCCGGTGACCGCCCCCATGGCGTCCACCACAATGGATTTGCCCGCGCCGGTCTCACCGGTGAGGGCGTTGAAGCCGCCGCCGAACACGATATCCGCCGACTCGATGACGGCGATATTTTCGATGTGCAGAATGGAGAGCATGGAATCACTCCTTTTCCCGGACGGATGGCTGAGGAACGCGGATCGTTCCGGTCAGCTCAGCATCTCCCGCATCTCTTCGCAGAATTCCTCCGCGGCCTCATTGGTGCGCATGATGAGAATCGCCGTGTCATCTCCCGCCAGACTCCCCACCAGCTCCGGGATATCCATCCCGTCAATGGCGGCCCCCGCCGCGCTGGCCAGGCCCGGCATGGTCTTGAGCACCACAATGTTCTGGGCCACATCAAACGAGGTGACGCCCTCCCGGAAAATGGTACGCAGGCGTCCGGCGAAATTCAGCTCGATTTTCTTCTGAGACACGCTGTATTTATAGATCCCGCCGGGCGTGAGCTCCTTGACCAGGTGGAGCTGCTTGATGTCCCGGGAAATTGTGGCCTGCGTCGTGGTCACTCCGCGGGCCTTCAGTTCCTCCAGAAGCTGCTCCTGCGTCTCAATATCCCGCTGAGCCACGATCTCCAGAATTTCCTGCTGCCGTTTACCCTTCATCTTGTCACATCCTCCCCAGTTTTTGATCCACGATAGAATAGAAGCTCCGGTTGGTCAGCTTGACAAGCCGGGCTTTGGAGCCGGACCGGCGCAGCTCCACCTGGTCGCTCCCCCCCAGGCGGAAGGCCTTTCCCCCATCTACCGACAGGTAGGCGGTCTTGCGGGACAGCTTACCCATCCGCACCGACACGGACCGGCGGCCATCCAGAACAAAAGACCGGGCGTGAAGGGCGTGGGGACAGATCGGCGAGATAATAATATTCTCAGCCGTGGGTTCTACGATAGGCCCCCCGGCGGACATGGAGTAGGCGGTAGAACCGGTGGGCGTGGAGACGATGACCCCGTCCCCCGAAAACCGTCCCAGCAGGACGGCGTCCGACTTCACGTCCAGATCAATGATCCGGGCCACAGCCCCCTTGGTAATCACCGCGTCGTTGAGGGCCTTGTCCCGGAAGATGATCTTGCCCTCCCGGCGGATCGCCACGTCCAGCATCATCCGCTCCTCCAGCGTATACTTTCCCTCGGTGAGCCGGGAGAGCTGATTCAGTTCGGAGACTTCCAGCTCGGCCATGAAGCCCACGCTGCCCAGGTTCACCCCCAGGACGGGAATGTGATGGGACTCCGCGTCTTTGGCGGCGTGGAGGATCGTACCGTCCCCGCCGAAGCAGACCAACAGGCCGGCCCCCCGGAACGCCTCCTCATTCGGAAGAAAATTCAGATGGCCGGGCAGTTCCACCCCATTGCCCTTTTCCAGCGCGAAAGGCAGGCTCATACAGGTCTCTGCCCCCGCTTCCCGCAGGACCCGCTCAGCCGCCTGGGCCGCCTTCAGGCCCTTGTCCCGATAGGGATTGGGACTCAATACGATTTTCACAGTGATGTTCCCTCCTCCAGGGCAGCATGGGACTCCTCCACCAGCGCCTTCAGATCTCCGGTCCAGGGTTCTCCCGGCCCGGCCATGAGCCAGCCCAGATACTCGATATTCCCCTCCGGGCCCCGGATTGGCGAATACGTAAGACCTTTTACAGAAAAGCCGGCCCCGGCGGCATGTTCCAGGAAGTGTTCCAGCACCTCCAAATGGACCGCCTGATCCCGGACCACGCCCTTTTTGCCCACCTTCTCCCGTCCTGCCTCAAACTGGGGCTTGATGAGGCACACGGTCTGGGCGGCGGGGCGCATCAGCGCCCGCAGGGGCGGGAGGATCAGATTCAGAGAGATGAAAGACACGTCCACACTGGCGAAATCCAGTTCGTCGGGCACCTGTTCATGGGTGAGATACCGGGCGTTGGTCCGCTCCAGGCACACCACCCGGGGATCCCCCCGCAGCTTCCAGGCAAACTGGCCGTAGCCCACGTCCACAGCGTAGACCCTGGCGGCTCCGTTCTGGAGCATGCAGTCGGTAAAGCCCCCGGTGGAAGCTCCGATGTCGGCGCAGACGGCGCCCTCCAGACGAATGGGCCAGGTCTCCATGGCTTTCTCCAGCTTGAGTCCGCCCCGGCTGACGTACTTCAGGCCGCCGCCCCGGATCTCAATGGAGGCGTCCTCCGCCGTAGGAGTGCCCGCCTTGTCCGCCTTCCGGCCATTTACATAGACCTGGCCCGACATGATGATTGCCTGGGCCTTCTGCCGGCTTTCGGTCATCCCCCGCTCAAAGAGCAGCAGGTCCAGCCGCTTTTTCATGTCTGATGACCTCCTCAATCCGCTCCGCGATACTGTCGGCATCCAGGCCATAGAGCCGGCGGAGCTGCTGCACGCTGCCCTGGGTCGGGAATCTCTCCCCCAGATTCTGCAGCGTAATATTTCCCGCCACAATCCGGGCCTGGGCAATTGCCGCCGTCAGGCGGACGCCCACGCAGTTGGAATTGGCGCTTTCCTCTGCGACCAGAAGATTTCCGGTCTTTCGTACCGAGTCAAGAACGGCCTTCGGATCCAAAGGGGTAATGGAATTCAGCTTGATAACTTCCGCCGACACGTTCTCCTTCTCCAGCCGCTCCGCAGCCCCGAGAAGCGCGTTGATCTGAGTTCCATAGCCCACCAGGGTCACATCCCGGCCGGAGCGGAGGATCACGGACGGGGCCAGGCCGGCATCTGCCTGATAGCCCCCCTCTCCCCCTCTGGGATAGCGGACGGCCACCGGGCCCCTGCAGGTCTCCACGGCATAGGCGAGCATGGTCTTCAGCTCGGCGTAGCTGGCCGGACAGAGAACGGTCATTCCGGGGATCGTATCCAGAAAGCCCACATCAAAGATGCCGTGATGGGTCTCCCCGTCCTCCCCCACCAGACCGGCCCGGTCCACACAAAAAACCACATGGAGCCCCTGAATCGCCACGTCATGGAGCAGCATATCATAGGCCCGCTGTAAAAAAGAGGAATAGACCGCGAAGACAGGGATCACACCCTGCTTGGCCATCCCGGCGCACATGGTAACGGCGTGGCCCTCCGCGATGCCCACATCGAAAAACCGGCGGGGGAACCCCTCCGCGAAGCTGTCCAGGCCGGTACCGGGTTTCATGGCCGCCGTCACCGCGCAGATCCGGGAATCCCGCTCCGCCAAAGTGCACAGCGTCTCCCCGAAGATCCTGGAAAAGTTCTGCCCGGACGCTTCCAGCGCCAGACCGGTGGCCGGATCAAAGCGGCCCACTCCGTGGAACCGCCCCGGGTCCGCCTCCGCCGGGGGATAGCCCTTTCCCTTCACTGTACGGACGTGGAGGAGCACCGGTCCCTCCAGGTCCCGGGCATAGCGCAGCAGCCGGGTGAGACCCCGCACATCGTGGCCGTCCACCGGCCCCAGGTAGGTAAAGCCCATGTCCTCAAAGAGGCTGCATGGCAGCAGCGTCTCTTTGACCGCGGTCTTGATCTGGTGGGTCACCTGGTAGATATGGCGGCCCAGCGAGAAGGACTCCATCACCCGGCGGTAGCCCTTCTTGAAACTCAGATACTGAGGCTTGAGCCGCTGGCGGGCCAGATGTTCCGCCACTCCGCCCACATTCCGGGTGATGGACATGCCGTTGTCGTTGAGGATGACCAGCAAGGGTTCTCCGCTGTCTCCCGCGTCAGAGAGGCCCTCATAGGCCAGCCCGCCGGTGAGCGCGCCGTCTCCCAACAGCGCAATGACCCGGTAGTCCCTGTGAAGGATCGTCCGGGCCCGGGCCATCCCCACCGCCACCGACACGGCGGTGGAGGCATGTCCAACCGTAAAGGCATCACAGACACTCTCCCCAGGTTTGGGGAAGCCGGAAAGCCCGCCGAAGGACCGCAGGGTATCCATGGCCGCGTCACGGCCGGTGAGCATCTTATGGCAGTAGCACTGATGGCCCACATCGAAAATGATGCGGTCCCGTTCCGGTGCAAAGACCCGGTGGAGGGCCACCGTCAGTTCTACCGCTCCCAGGTTTGAAGCCAGGTGGCCTCCGGTCTGGGAGACCACCTGAACAAGCCGGGTCCGAAGCTCCGCACAGAGAGTCTCCGCCTCGGCGTCAGTGATCAGATGAAGATCCGTTGGGATATGCAGCACAGACAGAGTCCCCCCTCTCTTTCGTTTTTATTTCTGTCTCAGCGGGTAAACAGCCAGGCGCCGCCCCAGCCGATGGCGATACCCAGAAGGGCCCCCATAAAAACCTGAAGCGGCGTATGGCCCAGCAGCTCTTTGAGCTGCTTGCCGAACATCTCGGGCTTCATCTGGTTCCAGTGCTCCATAATATAATTGAGGACCTTGGCCTGCTCTCCCGCCGCCCGGCGGACGTTGGAGGCGTCGTACATCACTACCACCGCCAATACCGCCGCCAGGGCAAACAGAGGGGATGACCAGCCATAGAGATAGGCCACGGAGGAAGCGCAGGCGCACACCAGTGAGGAGTGGGAACTGGGCATCCCGCCGCTGGAGAGAATATAGCGCCAGTCCACCCGATGTTCGGTGGCCAGCACAACAAAGAACTTGATGACTTGGGCTGCCGCCCAGGCCAGGATGGCCAGATTCAGGATCAGATTACCGGTAAGAAAATCCACAACGTTGCGCATGCTATCTCCTCAGTTTGTTCTGTCTGCCAGTTCCCGAGCCAGGCCGGTCAAAAACTGTTTATCCGAAAAGGGCTCCAGAGCCTCCTCCGCGTCGTAGGTAAGCTTTTCGATCATCTGCGCGCAGCCGTCCAGGCCCTTCAGGGTGACAAAGGTCGTCTTCTCTTCCCTGGCGTCCGAGCCTACAGGCTTTCCCAAGGCGGACTCGTCCCCCGTCACATCCAGCATATCGTCCCGGATCTGGAAGGCGAGTCCCAGCTTGGAGGCATAGTTCCGCAGGGCGCTCCGCTGCTCCTCACTTCCCCCCGCCGCGATGCAGCCCATCTCGGCGGCGGCGCAGATCAGGGCTCCGGTCTTGAGCCGTTGGAGTTCCTCCACATCGGGCTGGGTGAGGGCCCGGCCTTCCCCCGCCATATCCAATGCCTGGCCGCCCACCATCCCCGCGGCTCCGGCAGCCTTGGCCAGACAGGCTGTCCCGGCCAGCACCCGCTCGGCGGGCAGCCTGTCCGACGCGGTCAGAGCAATCTCGAAGGCGGCGGTGAGCAGGCCGTCTCCCGCCAACACCGCCGTAGCCTCTCCATAGACTTTGTGATTGGTGGGGCGTCCGCGGCGCAGATCGTCATCGTCCATACAGGGCAGGTCATCGTGGATAAGGGAATAGGTATGGATCATCTCCACCGCGCAGGCAAAGGGCAGGGCGTCCTCCACCTGCCCGCCGCAGAGGCGGCAGCAGGCCAGGGTAAGCACCGGCCGCAGCCGCTTTCCGCCCGCCAGCAGACTGTAATTCATGGCGTCATAGATATCGGCGTGAGGCTGCCGGCCCCGGAAGGCGGCCTTCAGGGCCGCTTCCACCAACGCCTTGTCAGCGTCGTACTGTTCCCGGACCGTCATGACTCCATCTCCTCCATCGCCGTCTCCACCGGGGCGCCGTCCGCGCCCGGCAGCAGCTTTGCCACCTTCTGCTCCGCCTGATCCAATGCGGAGGAACACCGCTTCATCAGAGCGGTCCCCTCTTCAAACAGGGCCAGAGACTCCTCCAGGGGGGTATCCCCTTTCTCCAGGCGGCTGACGATCTCATCCAGCCGGGCCATGGCTTGCTCAAAGGTCAATTTTTTCGCTGGCATACGGATCTCTCCTTTGGTCACAAAATGGGATGGTACGGCGCCTATTTCACCACGCAGGCGATCTCCCCGTCGGAAACGTTCAACGTCAGCGGGTCGCCGGAGGACACATCTGTCCGGGATCGGACCACGCCCCCGGGCCCCCGGGCGATGGCATAGCCGCGGGAGAGCACCTTCAGCGGGCTCAGCGCGTCCAGGGAGGCGGCCAGCCGGGCAAAGCGTTCCCGATCCTTGCCCAGCGCCGCCGTCATGCCGTGGGCCAGTCTGCCCCGCTGGTAATCCAGCAGAAGGCGGCGGTCATCCACCCAGGACATGGGGTCCCGGAGCATTCGGCTCCGGCCCGCCCGGTCCAGCCGGGCCCGGGCCTCCTCCAGCTTGCGGGACATGGCCCGGGCCATCCGGCGGGCACGCTGATCCAGAATGGCGTATTCCTCATTCTGGTCGGGCACCGCCAGCTCGGCGGCGTTGGAAGGCGTGGCCGCCCGCAGATCAGCCACATAGTCGGCGATGGTCACATCGGGCTCATGTCCCACGGCGGAGATGACCGGAATATCCGAGGCGTAGATGGCCCTGGCCACTCTCTCATCGTTGAAGCACCACAGATCCTCCATGGAGCCGCCCCCCCGGCCGGTGATGATCAGATCGGCGGCCCGGTGGGCGTTGACCCAGGCGATGGCTCTGGCGATCTCGGCGGGAGCCTCCTCCCCCTGGACCCGGCAGGGCACCACATAGACCTCCGTCATCGGCCACCGGGCCCCCAGGATCCGGATCCTATCCCGCACCGCCGCCCCCGCCGGGGAGGTCACCAGGGCGATCCGCTCCGGGCACCGGGGGATGGGCTTTTTGTGCTCCTCGTCGAACAGGCCCTCTCCGGCCAGCTTCGCCTTGAGCTGTTCAAAGGCGATGTGAAGGTCCCCCACCCCATCCGGGGTCAGAGAGCTGGCGTAGAGCTGATATTCCCCGTTTTTGGGAAAAACGGACACTCTGCCGAAGGCGATGACCTTCATCCCGTTCTGGGGCCGGAAGCGGAGCCCGGAGGCCTCCCGCCGGAACATGACGCACCGGAGGGTGCCCCCCTCGTCCTTCAGGGAAAAATAGTGGTGGCCGGAGGGATACATTTTGTAGTTGGACAGCTCTCCCCGGATAAAGACGCCGGTGAGGGCGGGATCGGTATCCAGCAGGCCCTTGATATAGCCGTTGACCTGAGACACCGAGTAAATGGGCTGGGCCATATGGGCCCTCCTTTCTGAAAAACGGGAAAACCGGAGGGTCTTCAGCCCTCCGCCGGGGCTCCCGCCTCCGCCAGGCGGTGGGCCAGGATGGCCACCCCCAGGGCGTTGTCAGTGGAGTACCGGGGTTCGGCGAAGAGGGCCCCGCAGCCCTCCGCCAGCACCTGCCTCAGTCTTGAGTTGGAGGCCACTCCGCCGGAGCACAGCACCGGCAGGCCGGGATGGGCCGTCTGCGCCGCCGCCGTGGCCCGGCGGACCACATCCGCCACCGTGTCCAGGGCATAGCGGGCCGCCACGGCGGGGGGCTCCTTCGCCGCCAGTTCCTTTACCTTGTTCTCCATCCCGGACAGGGAGAAGGAGAGGCCGTTCAGCTTCACCGGATAGGGCTTTACCGCCCGCTCCGCCGTCCGGGCAAGGGCGTCCAGCGCCTTTCCCGCCGGAAACGGCAGCCCCAGCAGAACGCCGGTGCGGTCAATGAGCTGTCCGGCGGAGATATCGGTGGTCCCGCCCAGCTTTTCCGCCCTGATATTCACCCCTTCCGGCTCCACATACAGAAGCTCGGTGGTGCCTCCGGACAGATGCCAGGCCAGAAAGGGGGCATTCAGCAGCTCCGGACGCCCCGCCGACCAGGCGGCGGCGGCCAGGTGCCCCTGCTGGTGGGAGACGGCATAAAACGGAACGCCCAGAGCAGAAGCCAACACCCGTCCCTGGCTCTCTCCCGCCAGAAAACAGGGCATGTAGGAGCCCTCCACCGCCCGGGGACGGGTGGAGGCGGCCACAGCGGAGATCCCGGTCAGTTTTCCCAGCTCGGCCACCCGGCCGGGCAGGGCTTTTACATGCTGAAAAAGGGCCTCCGACTGGCGAAGGCCCAGCTCACCGGGGCGCACTTCCAGCAGACGGCCGGCATTTCTGCCCTCCGCCCCGTCGAAGAGGGCCGCCGAGGTGGTGTAATTGCTGGTGTCCAGGCCAAGGGCGGTCATGCTTCAGGCGCTCCGTCGGAATTGCCGGACTGCTCCGCCCGGTCCGGGATCTGCTCGGTACGCACAAAGGTTCCCAGGATCCCATTGACAAAGGAGGCCAATTCGGGCTCCTCATAGTGTTTGGTCAGCTCCACCGCCTCATTGATGGCGGCGGCGTTGGGGATGTCCTGCATATACAAAATCTCGTACATGCACACCCGGAGGATGGCCACCACGACCCGGGGAATACGGGAAAACTTCCAGCCAATGGCGTACTTGGCTATATAGCCGTCCAGTTCGGCGCCGTGGCCGTACACCCCCCGAACCAGTTCCTCTATGTACGCCCTCTGCTCCCGGTTGGGAAATTCAGCGTACAGCGGCTCTTCCTGACCCAGTTCTTCAAAGGCAGGACGGGTCAGAGCCGCGGCAAGGAGCTCGTCGGCGGTGGCATTGGAAAAGCCCAGCTCGAAAATAAAATGAACGGCAATTTCACGGGCACTGCTTCTGGTCATGGGATATCCCTCCATCGGTTTGATCCGGTCTGCATACACATAAGTATACACGCTGGTATACAAAAAATAAACCCCCAAATAGGAAAAGTTCGGAGTTGGAAACGGCAAAAAAGCCCGGAGCGAGGCTGGCTTCCCTCGCTCCAGGCTGTAGGACTCTGTTCAGCCCTGGGCCTGTTCATGGACGCGGTCAAAGGTAACGCCCACCACATGGACGTTGACCGCCTCCACAGCAAAGCCGCTGGTGTTCTCGATGGCATTGTACACCGCATCCTGGACCGCCTTGGCCACCTCCTGAATGGTAGAGCCGTAGCGAACCAGAACAGAGATATCCACACTGACAGCATCCTCGCTCACCGTCACCCGGACACCCTTGCTCAGATTCTTCCGGCCGGCCAGCATCCCCACCAGATCACTGCCCAGGTTGGCGGCGAGGCTGCCCACGCCCTCCACCTCCAGCGCGGCGGCGGCGGCGGTCACCGCCAGCACATCCTCAGAGATGTGGATACAGCCCAGCTCATCCGGGCAGGAAATGTACTCTTTGCTCTCTGCCATTGACGCACGCTTCCTTTCCTGTGGGACTTCGCATCTTGCATGCCTACATTGTACCACAAAAAAGGGAAAATACAAATAGAATTTTTACATCTTCCCCCGGCTGCCCCGTCATCGTGAAAAAGCGGCGGATGGGCTCCCCATCCGCCGCTCTTTTATCCCTCTGCCTCGATGATCTTGATCTGGCTGGCGGGAACGCCGGTCTCCCCGGTGACGATCTCAGTGATGCGGGCCACATCCGCATCCTGAAGGCCGTTTTCCGTGGCCGACACCACCACTGACACGCCGCCGTCGCTGATAAAGGCCACGCAGTCGGTGTAGCCTTTGGCGATGACCAGATTTTCAATCTGGGCCTCGGACACCGTAGCGGAGGCCAGCGTTTCAATGGCCTCCCCCGCTTCCGTCCTGGCGGCCTCTTCCGCGGAGTCGCTGTCCACGGTCTCCCGCAGCATGGTCAGGGCGCTGTCTCTGGCCTGCTGCCGGTTGAGGCGGGCCGAGGCGAAGTATCCGGTAGATGTCCCGGAGGGCTGCGCGCCGGTTCCGCTCTCTGCCGGAGAGGGCGCCGCCGACGCCAGCAGGGGATCTTTGGTCTTTCCGTCCACCAGGGTCGCCTGTCCCAGAGTCTTGCCCACATCGGTGCTCTCCTGCTGATAGGACCAGTTTAAGTACACCGCCACACACACGAAGAGGACAATGGCGGCCACCACCGCGTTGCGTTTCCAGAGTTTCATACCCGTTTCCTCACTTTCCCTTACAAATCGAAATTCTATCCGCACCCAAGCCGGTCAAAGCGGACACCGCCTCGGTGAGGGCCAGTTTCACCCGGGGGTCGGAGGCTCCTTCAGCCACCACCAGCGCCCCCTGATAGGTCGGGCCCAGCTCCTGGAGCCTGACCGGCTCCTGCCCTCCCGATCCCTTGGAGGCCATGACCACCGTGGTATCCCGCTGGGTCTCCTCCCCGTCCTGCCGGGCGGAACCATCCTGGGCCAGAACCTGCCGGGGCCCCTCCGCCACAGTCAGCACCACTGTCACTTCCCCCGCCCCCTCCACTTGGGACAGGGCCTGCCCCAGCTGGCGTTCCAGCGTCCCGATCCGGAACAGGTCCTCCTCCCCTGTCTGAACCGGGGCGGCTTCCTCCTCCCCGGCCGCGGGCCAGATCAGAAGGATCATCCCCACCAGAATCACCAGCAGTACATATTTGTATTTGCCGAAGGCCGCTGCCGCCCGGCGCCCCCACTCCTTTCCGCTCATGTTCCGTCCTCCTTGAAGCTCTGGCGCTCCGCCGGGATGTCCAGTTCTTCCTCAATCACCCGGGAAAGCTGTTCCCGCTGTTGTTCCGTCCAGGTGCCGGATACCTCCGCTGAGTGGGGCACCGGCCAGCCGTCGGCGTTTTCCTCCACTTCCACCCGGGCGGTGCAGGCGCACCCCAGGGCGGCGCCTTTGTCCACAATATATGCGCCTGTTTTTTGGGCTATGAGGGTTTTCATGACATTCTCGCCGCCCTGAAGGGCCGTCTCCGGGGCCATGGCCTCATAGCCTGCCGAAGCTGCCGCCAGGTCAGCGGGATTCAGCTTCACGACGGGTCCCGCCGCCGCCAGCAGAAGGACCAGTCCCCCCACCAGTTTTCCCACCTTTTTCACTCCCCCCTCCGGAGTGAGGGCCTGGGCCAGAGCCACCGCCAGGGCGGCCGCCGTCACCCCCAACAGCCAGTTCCGAAAAAATTCCGTCATCCGCCCACCGCCTTTACCGATGTAATGAGCGCCGCATAGAGGATCAGGGCGCCGCCGCCGGTCATCCCCAGCACCAGGGCGAAGGCCGAGCTCATGGTGTCAATGAGGGAGGCCACCGGCCCCGGCGCTGCCGTGGCCGCCAGGGCGGCCGCGCACTTATAGACCAGATAGTGGCACCCCAGTTGAAAAAAGGGGACCAGGCAGATGGCCAGCACGGTGAGCAGTCCCACCACGCCCACCGTTCCCCGGAGGAGCCCCGCCCCCGCCACCACCGTCTCTGCCGCGTCGGAGAGGATTTTGCCCACTACCGGCACCATCCCGGAGATAGCCGTCTTGGCGGCTTTCTGTGTCAGGGCGTCA
>JAQXNP010000155.1 GCA_029098065.1 Clostridiales bacterium
CAGGCGGTGAGGATCTGGAAAATCACGGAAAACACCGTCCATTTCCAGCTCCCCGATTCCCGGCGGATCACGCCGATGGTGGCGGCGCAGGGGATGTACAGCAGGCAGAACACCATGACACAGTAGGCGTTCAGAGGGCCAAAGCCCATGGCGGACAGGCCGGCGGCCACCGCCGACATCCCCGCCGGAGAGTTGATGTTATTCACGCCAAACAGGATGGCGGTGGAGGACACCACCACCTCCTTGGCGGAGACGCCCGCGATCAGGGCCACCGCGATGGGCCAGAAGCCCAGTCCCGCCGGGGCCAGGAGCGGGGTGATGGCCTTCCCGATTATCGCGCCGAAGGACTCCTCCATCACCGAAGTATACCCGTGAGGGCCGAAGTTCAACACAAACCACAGCACCACCGAGGCCACAAAGATCACCGAGCCCGCCTTGGTGAGATAATCCTTCACCTTCTCCCACACATACACCGCCACCGTGCGGGCGGAAGGCATCTTGTATTCGGGCAGCTCGATGAGCAGATCGTTCTGCTCCACCCCCCGGCTCTTTTCCATCCGATGAATGACCCAGGTCACCAGCAGCCCCACCGCAATGCCCAGAAGGTACATGGAAAAAGCCGCCGCCATGGCATAGTTCGAGAAGAACATCTCGGAAAAAAGGATGTAAATGGGCAGCCGGGCGGAGCAGGACATGAAGGGCGTCACCAGCATGGTCTTGAACCGGTCCCGCTTGTTTTCCAGCGCCCGGGAGGCCATGATGGCGGGCACAGAACAGCCAAAGCCCAGCACCATGGGCAGGAACGCCCGGCCGGACAGGCCCAGCTTCCCCATGATGCCGTCCATGACGTAGGCCACCCGCGCCATATAGCCGGTGTCCTCCAGAAAGGCCAGGGCCAGAAAGAGAATAAAGATATTGGGCAGGAAGGTCAGGATGCCGCCCACGCCGGCAATGACGCCGTCCACAATGAGCGCGATGAGCATCTCTCCCACGCCCCAGGAGGACAGGGCTGTCCGCACCACGCCGGAGAACCATTCGATCCCCAGTTCAAAATAGCCTTTGAGAAAATCGCCTACCGTAAAGGTGAGGAAGAACACCAGAGCCATAATGCCCAAAAAGATGGGCAGACCCCATACCGGATGGGTCAGGATCCGGTCCGCCTTCTCGGTGAGGGCCGCCTTTTCCTCCCGGTGAACCATAACTTCTTCCATGACCTCATCGATAAAATCGTATTTCTGATTGATGATATCCGTTTCATAGCTTCTGTCCAGAATATCGGGAGCATTCACCGGATAACGGCCGGTGATCTCCTGATCCCCCTCCAGCAGCTTGATGGCATGCCAGCGCAGGTTCCTGCCGGTCAGCTCGGGGTACTTCCGGTTCAGGGCGGTGGAGAGGGCATCGATCCGGAACTCCATGAGCTCGTCATAGACCATGACATACCGGGCGTGCTTCTCCGCCTGGCCCCTCTCCCCCCGGCCGTGCCACTCATGCTCGTGGATGATGGGGTCCCGCCCGGTGGAGCCGGCGTGGTGGGCGGCGGCATGTATGAGCACCTCCAGCCCCGTCCGCTTCCGGGCCGACACCGGGATGACGGGCACGCCCAGCATCTCGGGCAGCCGGTGCAGGTCGATCTCCATGCCCCGTTTTTCCACGATGTCCATCATGTTGAGGGCTACCACCAGGGGTTTGCCCAGTTCCAGGAGCTGGAGGGTCAGATACAGGTTCCGCTCCAGTGCGGAGGCATCCACCACGTCGATGATGACGTCCACCTCGTCGGAGAGAATGAAATTCCGGGAGACCTGCTCCTCCATAGTGTAGGAGGTGAGGGAGTAAGTACCCGGCAGATCCACCAGCCGGATGTTCAGATCGTGGTCCCTCAGGGTGCCCTCCACCCGTTCCACGGTGACCCCCGGCCAGTTGGCCACCTTCAGATTGGCGCCGGTATAGGCATTGAACAGCGTGGTCTTTCCGCAGTTCGGATTTCCAATAAAGGCGACGGTCAGCTGCTTTGCCATGTTATGCCACCTCGATCTTCCGTGTGATACCCCGGCCCATGGCGAACCGGGTGCCCCGGACCTTTACCACCAGAGTTCCCCTGTCTTTAGCTCCCAGAACAGCCACCCGGGTACCCAGGGTCACGCCCAGAGCTTCCAGCCGGTGGGCCACCGCCTCGGGGAGCTCCATCCCCGAGACGGTATAGCTCTCTCCCGGCTTTCCTTGATCCAACGTCATATGTAACAGCCTCCTGCGGCACCGCGTGCCTGTATACTTTTATAAAAATCCAACGTGCGGAAGCCCCGCTCCAGCTGAGTGAGCAGGAAACTCTCGCTGACCCCGGCCAGGCGCTCCAGGCTCTCGCCGGGCAGGGCAAAGGAAAACAGACGCTTGGGATCGCCGTATACCACGTGGCGCATGGCGGCCAGGGCGGGGGCATCCAGCGGCATGGAGACCTCCCCCTCTCCCACGCCCTCCCGGCAGCGGGCACAGTGGAGCACTCCGGCAGACAGATTGAGCCGGGGCTCCTCCGGCTCCGGCACGCCGCAGACGGCGCACGCGTCCAGCAGGGGCTCATACCCGGCCAGGCAAAGCAGCTTCAGCTCAAAGGCCGCTTTGACCAGTTTGAGCGGCTTATGCAGCTTGTCCAGAGCGTAGAGGGAATTGAGCACCAGCGGGAGCAGGCCGGGCGTCTCCACGCCCTCCTCGGCCACCGCCTCGGCCGCCTCGGCAAAATAGGATCCCAGGGCCAGCTTTTCCAGGTCTTCCCGCACTCCCCGGAACTCGCTGAGGGTGCTGGCCTCGTTCAGCGACCAGTAATCCCGGTAGTCGAAAAGGGTCATGTCCGACCACACCAGCAGCTGGGCCGAGGCGGCCAGGGGACTGCTGCGGCGGCGGCAGCCCCTGGCCTTCACGGTGCGCTTTCCCTGACCCTCCGCCAGTACGGTGAGGATCTTGTCGCTCTCTTTGTAATTGACTTCCCGGAGCACCAGGCCCCGCGTTACCACGTGCATAACGGTATCCGGGCGTCAGGCGCTCTCCGCCTGGCGCTCCTCCTCTCTCAAACAGCAATAGGCAAGATATGCCTCCGGCAGTCCTGTACACAGAAACAGCACCCATGCCCTCTCAGCGTCCATGGCGGGCTCCTCCTTTTCTCTCAAGGATAGCTTGCCGTTTCCGGGCCGGAATATCACCGCCAAATTCTGCTGTTTTTTACCGGGTATTTCAAATGCGTACAGATTTCTCCCCGGTCAGTCGTCCCGGTATCCGAAGCTGTGGATCAGATTCACGTTGTCCCGCCAGTTTGCCTTCACCTTCACCCAGGTCTGGAGGAACACCTTGGTTCCCATAAATTTTTCCATGTCCTCCCGGGCCAGAGTGGAAATCTTTTTCAGCATGGCGCCTTTTTTGCCGATGATGATCCCCTTGTGGCTCTCCTTCTCACAGTAGATGACGGCGTCGGCCTCGATGACCTCATCGTCCCGCTCCGCAAACCGGGTCAGTTCCACGGCAGTGCCGTGGGGCACCTCCTTGTCCAGACACAGCAGCAGCTTCTCACGCAAGATCTCGGCGCACACCTGCCGCTCAAGCTGGTCGGTGACCATCCCCTCCGGGAACAGGTGGGGGCCTTCGGGGAGATAGTCCTCCAGCAGGTCCAGCAGTTCGGCCACGCCCTCTCCCTCCTTGGCGGAGATGGGCATGACCTGGGCAAAGGTGTGCTCCCGGGTGTAGGCGGCAATGACAGCCAGCAGTTCCTCCTTTTTCACCGTGTCGATCTTGTTGATGACCAGCACGGTGGGGACCTTCAGGCTCTCCAGCCGCTTCATCAGCTCCCGCTCCGGCTCTCCCACATTGGGAATGGGCTCTGCCAGCAGCAGCGCGGCGTCCACATCTGCCACGCTCTGGCGCACCACCCCCACCATATAGTCCCCCAGCTTGGTCCTGGCCTTGTGGAGCCCCGGGGTATCCACAAAGACGAACTGGCTCTCCCCCCGGTCCACCACGGCACAGATCCGGTTCCGGGTGGTCTGGGGTTTATTGGTGACGATGGCGATCTTTTCCCCCACCAGGGCGTTGGTCAGGGTGGACTTGCCCACATTGGGCCGGCCCACGATGGCGATCATGCCAGCTTTGGTCTGATTCATCAGGTGATCCTCCATTTTCCATCTGTTTGCGGGCGCCGGGTTCTCTCCGCCCGGCACAGGTTATCGCTCCGGCATCCCCGCCGCTCCGGGGTCGTTGGTGAAAAAGCCGCCGGTGTTCTCCCCGTAAAAGCGGCCGTCCTCCGCCAAAATCAGAGTCAGGTTATAATAATTCAGCGTGGGATAAAACACCTCATAGCGTTCCGCCCCGGTGCCGTCGGGCAGGACGCACCGCTCCGGCTCCCCCACGATACCATCGGAGAAAGAGACCTCCAGATCCCCGTAAGCCGCTTCCCCAAGGGTGTCCCCCAGTGCGGACCGCTGCTCCCCCGTCAGGCACCGCTCCAGAGTGCCCGCGTTGGTGTAGACCGGCTCGTCCCGGGTATAGGTCCCGTCGATGGTCACATTGGCGCCGGAGGTGATCGTCAGCTTCTCTCCCTCCCACTGAAAGGTCACCGGCGCAGTCTCATAGCCGTCGCCGCAATTCTCCAGCAGGGCGGTATCCGCCCCCGTGAACCAGGCCCGGCCCTCCAGCTCGCCTGAGTGGGAAAAATACTCACACTCCGCCGAGACCTGAAATCCGTCCTCTGTCCGGCCGGAAATGGTCACGGCGGCCCAATATCCGCTGTGGCACTCCGTCCGGTGCCATTCCCCTGTGACATCAGCCCGGACCGGCCTTTCCTCCGGCGATGTCTCCGGGCCGGGCGCTTCGCCTCCGGCCGGCTGCTCCGCCCCGCAGGAGGAGAGCAGTACCGCCGCCAGCAGAGCGCCCGGCAGCCGCTTTATTTTTTCTCCCCCCGCAAAATACCCAGTTCTCCCAAAATGGCCTCCTCCCGGGCTCTCATCTGAGCCTTCATGGGGCCCTCATCCATGTGGTCGTAACCCAGCAGATGGAGGATGGAGTGGACGGCCAGATAGGCCGTTTCCCGCCGGACACCATGGCCGAATTCCTCTCCCTGGGCTCTGGCCCGGGCCAGATTCAGCACCATATCTCCCAGCGGGACCCGTCCCGTGCCCGGGTCGGCATCCTCCGCCGCGGGCTTGTCCCCCGGCGTGAGGTTGAACATGGGAAAGCTCAGCACATCGGTGGGGGAATCCACCCCCCGCTGCTCCAGATTGATGGCGTGGATGCCCTCGTCATCTGTGAAGAGCACATCCACCTCGCAGGGCAGATCCACTCCCTCCGCGTTTAGGGCGGCGGGGATGACCTGCCGGAGCAGAGCCTCAATCTCCGCGGTGTCCTCCTCCAGATCGGAGGAGATGATAATGTCATGGGTCATGCCGGTCCCTCTTTCTCCTGTCGGTGTCATCCTCACTTCTTTTTCCCGGTCCTTCGGGCCTCGTCCTCCTCATAGGCCTTGATGATCCGCTGGACGATCACGTGGCGGACCACATCCGCCCCGGTAAGGCGGCAGATGGCGATATCCTCCACCCCGTTCAGCACCCGCATGGCCTCTTTGAGACCGCTGACCTTGTCGGTGGGCAGGTCGATCTGGGTCACATCGCCGGTGATGACGATCTTGGAGCCGAAGCCCATCCGGGTGAGGAACATCTTCATCTGCTCCCGGGAGGTGTTCTGGGCCTCATCCAGAATGATGAAGGAGTCATCCAGAGTCCGTCCCCGCATATAGGCCAGAGGAGCCACCTCGATGTTGCCCCGCTCCACATACTTCTGATAGGTCTCCGGCCCCAGCATCTCAAACAGCGCGTCGTAGAGGGGCCGAAGATAGGGGTCCACCTTGGACTGGAGGTCGCCGGGCAGAAAGCCCAGCCGCTCCCCCGCCTCCACGGCGGGCCGGGTGAGGATGATGCGGTTGATCTCCCCCGCCCGGAAGGCGGCCACCGCGGCGGCCACCGCCAGATAGGTCTTGCCCGTGCCCGCCGGTCCGATGCCCAGGGTCACCAGGTTCTTACGGATGGCGTCCACATACCGCTTCTGGCCCAGAGTTTTGGCCTTGATGGGTTTCCCTTTGGCGGTCACGCACAGCACATCGGCGGAGAGCTGGCCGATCTTGTCCTCGTGCCCCGCCTTCACCAGATTCAGGATATACCGGACGTTCTGCTCGGTGATGGCCTCACCCCGGCCGATCAGCATCAGCAGTCCCTCGATGGCCTTCACGGCGAAGAGGACCTTCTCCCCGTCCTCGCCGCAGACCTTCAGCTCCCCATCCCGGCTGACAACACTGACGCCCAGATCCTTTTCAATAAGCTTGACGTTCTCGTCCAGGGAGCCGAACAGGGTGACGGTCTCCTCCAGGCGTTCCACACTGATGGTCTGTTCTACCAAATACGGTCTCTCCTTTGTACGCTCTCCGGCCCTACTGAGCCGGGACGAACCGGCCCAGCTCCTCCCGGCATTCGGCGGTAAGGGTGACGGTCAGCCCGCCGTCCCGGCACATGGCGGAAAAGTTCTCGCTGACCACCTCTCCCGTCTCTCCCAGGAGCTCCCTCAGGCGGGCCGACAGCCGCTCCTCCAGCATGGCCCGGGCGGCATCTCCGTCCACCTGGACAGTGGTGCTCTCATAGGCCCGGTACCGCTCCCGGCGCAGGGCGAAGGGCAGCGCCTCCCCGCCGGGGAGGGTCAGGTTCCATGTCTCGCTTATTTTATCATATCTGTCAAAGGGAATTCCACTGTTTTGGTAAAAATTGACCCTTTGCCCCAAAATCATCAGAGTCCATCGGCTTTTTTCGTCGCCCGTGTAGGTTTTCCCCTCCGCCTGAAGGGGCACGCTGGCCGACAGGATCCGCCAGGTCCGCCCCTCCACCCGGCCCATGGCCCGGACCGGCATCCACTCCGGCGGATTTTCGCTCCACATGGGCGGATCCATTTTCACCGAGCCCCGGATCAGCACGTCTCCCGGCAGCACCGTGGCCCCTTCCGCCACCGCCGCGTCCCCCGACCACACCTCCATCCGGGTAACGATGCCGGGGGCCTCGGCCACAATATCTCCCAAAACGCTCTCATCCACGATCTCCGGCCTGGCCACCTTCTCCCGCACGACCACCTGGGCCCGGATGCCGTGGAGATTCACCGTCATCCACGACAGGCCGTCCAGCCGGATCAGTGCCTGGTTGCTGATGTCCCGGAGGGCCAGTCCGGGGCCGTACACCCCCGGCCGCAGCCCCTCCCGCCGCAGTTCGGCCAGGATGACCTGTGCCGGCACCGTCTCGTTGCCCTCCACATCTATGACCAGCACAAACCGGGACAGCCAGCACACCGCCCCAATGGCCAGAGCCAGTCCCAGCAGCAGCCCGTACCGCCTCCGGAACCGGACGAGGAAGGGCGGCAGCCCCCCCGCCTCTGTCTCCGTGATGATGCAGCCGGTGCGTTCCGCTAACTCTGTCAGCTTCTTCCTGTCTTTCCACGCCACGGTCAGGCGAAGGGTGCCGCGCTCCGGCCACGCCACATCCCAGAAAGCCACCCCTCTCTGGGCGCACAGGTTCAAAAATCGCTCCGGAAAGGCCCCGGTCACCTCCAGCGCCGCGCTCCCCCGGAGCAGGTTCACGATCCGTCCCATGCCCTCACTCCAATTCCACAGCCAGAATGGTGCCGGTGATCAGCAGTTCGCCGGCAGTCATGGCCTTCAGCTCCAGCTCCGTTCCCCGAACCCGGTAGATGACCCGCCCGCCGCTGATGAGAATCTCTTCCGTCCCGTAGGCGAGAATACCCCTGTGGTTCTCCATGCGCAGCTCATGCCGCCCGGTCACTTCCACCTTGGGCAGTCCGACCACGTCCCCCGGCAGATCAAGGGCCTGGGCTGTCCGGGCCAGCAGGCCGTCTTTTTTGGCGTTACGCTCCATGAAAACCCTCCTCGTCTTGCTATTTCTATGCGGGAGGAAGCGCTTTTTTGACCGGAAAGTGGGTACACGCAAACAGGGACCGCCTCATCAGCGATCCCTGTCACAGTTTTCTTCTGATTTCAGCAGTGCCAGCAGCCGTTCTCTGGTGTTGTCCTCCGGCATGTCCAGGACATGGTCCAGCAGCCGCCGCTGGGCCCTCCCCACCTCCGGGCCCGAATAGCCCAGCGCCGCCAGATCTCCGCCGGACAGCGCCAGTCCCGCCGGGGCGACGCAGGGATCTCCCGCCAGCACCTTCTCCAGCGCCGCCGGCGCGGCCGGCACGCCGGTCACTGCCCCCATGGCCGCCGCCGCCCGGCAGGCTTCGGCCCCGCACCGGGACAGGGCCCGCCGCCAGCCCCCGGCCTCCCCGGGCAGTCCGGTCCGCCAGAGAACCTCTCCCGCCCGGCAGGCCCGGACGGTCCGCCTGTCCAGCTTCATCCCGGACAGAAAGGCGGCGCAGTCCGAAATGATCCCGCTTTCCAGCAGGCAGGCGCACAGCCCGGCCCACCGCTCCAGGCCCTGAGCCGGGAGTCGGGTCAGGGAGAAAGCACCCTCAGGCCATTGGGCGGGCAAACCCGCCATCAGTCCCAGCTCGAAAAAGGCCCCCGCCAGCCCCGGCCGGGGCGAGAGCAGGGTCTTTTCCACCTCTACCCGCACCCGCTCGGCGGAGAGGCGGGCCGCCAGAGGCGCCTGCCGGCGGATGGCCGCCGCGGTGTTCTCTTCCCAGTCAAAGCCCAGCTGGGCGGCGAAGCGCACCGCCCGGAACATCCGCAGGGCGTCCTCCCCGAAACGCCGGCCGGGCTCTCCCACGCAGCGGATGCGCCTGCGCTCCAGATCCTCCCGACCCCCGAAGGGGTCGATCACCGTACCGTCCTCCGCAAGAGCCATGGCGTTGATGGTAAAGTCCCGGCGGGCCAGATCCTCCGTGAGCCCGGCGTCAAAAATCACGGCGTCAGGATGGCGGCCGTCGGCGTAGCCTGTCTCCCGGCGGAAGGTGGTGATCTCCACCGCCCCGTCCGCCGTGGGAACGGTGACCGTGCCGTGCTTCAGTCCGGTGGGGACGGCGCTCGGAAACAGCTCCAGCACCGTCTCCGGCCGGGCGGCGGTACACACATCCACATCTCCCGGCTCCCGGCCCAGAAGCAGATCCCGGACCCATCCCCCCACCGGATAGGCCGCCCAGCCAGCCTCTGTCAGGATCTCCAGACACCTTCCGGGCCCGGCGGGCAGCTCCTTCCACGTCATCCTCTCACCTCCCGGTATAACCCTTTCGTCTTTTGTATAGAATTACCTTGCCAATTTCTCCCCCGTGCATTATAATGATTATCCAAAATAAGATAAAAGGTTGTGAAACCTATGACAAATACTGACATCAGCCCTTATCTCTGCCCCGGACACCGGGCCCACCTGGTGGGCATCGGCGGCGTATCCATGGCTCCTCTGGCGGAGGTACTCCACGGCGCGGGCATGACTATCACCGGATCGGACACCCGGGAGAGCGCCGCGGTGGAACATCTGCGGAGCCTGGGCATCCAGATTTCCATCGGCCACAGCGCCGAAAATCTGGGGGACGCCGAGCTGGTCATCCGCACCGCCGCCGTCCACGATGACAACCCGGAGATCTCCGGGGCCCGGGCCAGAAATATCCCAGTCTTTGAGCGGGCCCAGGCCTGGGGCGCCATCATGAAAAACTATAAGAACGCTTTGTGCGTTTCGGGTACCCACGGCAAAACCACCACCACCAGCATGTGCACCCATATCATCATGGCCGCCGGGCTGGACCCCACGGTGATGATCGGCGGCACCCTGCCCCTGCTGGGGGCGGGCCACCGGGTGGGCCACGGAGACACCATCATCCTGGAGAGCTGCGAGTACTGCAACTCCTTCCTCTCCTTCTTCCCCACCATCGCCGTGATTCTGAACGTAGACGCCGATCACCTGGACTTCTTCAAGGATCTGGGGGATGTGGAGCACTCCTTCCGGGCCTTCGCCGATCTGGTCCCGGAGAAAACCGGCCTCATTATCGCCAACCGGGACGACGCCAACACCATGGCCACCCTTCAGGGGGAGACCCGTCCCGTTCTCTCCTTCGGCCTGAACGAGGGAGATGTCCACGCGGAACATCTGTCCTATGTGAACCATCTGCCGGAGTTCGACGTGGTCTTCCGCGGGGAAACCTGCGCCCATGTGGAGCTTCAGGTCCCCGGCGAGCACAACGTCCGCAACGCCCTGGCCGCCGCCGCCGCGTGCCTCTCCCTGGGCGTGTCCGGAGAGGCGGTCTCCAGAGGCCTGGCCGGCTTCCACGGCGCCGGCCGCCGTTTTGAGAAAAAGGGCACCTATCACGGGGCCGACGTGTACGACGACTACGCCCACCACCCCAGCGAGGTTCAGGCCCTTCTGACCATGGCCATGAATCTGGGCTACCGGCGGGTCATCTGCGCCTTCCAGCCCCACACCTATTCCCGCACCAAGGCTCTGTTTCCCGAGTTCGTCAAGGTCCTCTCGGAGCCCGATCTGACCCTGCTGGCAGAGATCTACGCCGCCCGGGAGAATAACAACCTGGGCATCTCTTCCCGGGATCTGTCCGCCGAGATCCCCGGCAGTGAATACTATCCCACTTTGAAGGCCCTCACCGCCCGCCTGCGGGACCTGGCCCAGCCCGGGGATCTGATCCTAACCGTGGGAGCGGGAGATATCTACACCGTGGGCGAGGCGCTGATCTCCAATCCATGACACCCTGGCCGTGAGCGTCCGCCCCGGATGAGTCCGAAACCCTGTTTACAGCTTCTTTTCGCCCGTCCCCGCTGGGGCGGGCGTTTTTTCTTCTTCCGCAGGAGGCTCTGCCGACGCGGACAGGGCCGCCTCCGCGTTCTCCCGCTCCTTCCGGGCGGCATCCAGCTCGGCCTGCTTTCTTGCCTCTTCCGCCTCCCGTTCGGCCTGAAGCCTGGCCTCCTCGGCCTCCGCCTCCGCCCGGGCCTTTTCCTCTTTCCGGCGGGCCCGCCGCTTCTGAATGGCCTTCCACTGCGCAATGAGTCCAAACAGGCCAAACACCGCGATGCAGAATATGGCGCAGATGCTGCCGGCGGTGGGAGCGAACTCGCCGTTCAGGCCGGAGATGAACCAGCTCACTCCCCAGCCCAGGCCGCAGCCGATGTAGTAGAACAGCGCAAAGCGGTACAGCCTCAGCAGCATCGCGGCCCCGCCGATGAGCGCCAGCACCGCATAGATCCCGGCCAGCCGGGCGGAGACAAACACGCCTGTTGACATATAGTACCCGGCGATCCCGATCACCAGAAAAGCCGCAAAGCAGAGGATGCCGGTCACCAGATTGAAGACCGTAAAGAAGGGCCGCCTTTTCTGTTCTTCCTTCTTTTTCATCAAGAATACCCCCTAAAATAATGTCTGTCACGCGGCGGCAGCCGCGCAATTCCACAAAACGGCTCTTTGCCGCGTTTTAGAAGTTCAGCTGCTGCAATGCGCATTTCCACCGGCGCATGCGTCATCCCAAGGGGCTGCATCAGGGGTTTGCGCGGTTTCGCGTGGAATCCCCGCGCCCGAACAAAGCGGTTCAGCCCTGAAAACCCCGGCGTTCGGGGCCTGCTTCTCGGATTGACGCATGTGAAAAACAAAACCCGCCTGTGCGTGGACACAGGCGGGTTTTCCGGTTCCGTGAGTTCCGCCCGGGCTCAGCCGTTGAGCTGTTTGCGCCGGGAGAGGTTGATGGTGCCGTCCTGCATGCTGTCCAGGCTGTCCAGGCTCTTGCCGGTGCCGTAGGCCACGCAGGAAATCGCGTCATCCGCCACATGGGTCTCAATGCCGGTGTGGGATTCAATGAGCTTATCAAAGCCCTGGACCAGAGAACCGCCGCCGGTCATGATGATCCCGTTGTTGGAAATGTCGGCCACCAGTTCAGGAGGAGTCCGTTCCAGCACACCGTGAACGGCCTCCAGAATACGGGTGGAGGGTTCCTCAAAGGCTTCGATCATCTCGCTGGAGGTGACCGTGAACAGCTGGGGCAGGCCGGTCATCAGGCTGCGGCCCTTGATCTCCATGGTCTGCTCCTCCTCCGGGGGAAAGACGCAGCCGATCTGCATCTTGACCTCCTCAGCGGTGCGCTCGCCGATCAGCACGTTGTGTTTGCGGCGGATATACTTGATAATGGCCTCGTCGAATTTGTCGCCGGCGATCTTGATGGAGGCCGACTCCACCACGCCGCCCAAAGAGATGACGGCGATATCGGCCGTGCCGCCGCCGATGTCCACCACCATATGGCCGTCGGGCTTGGTGATGTCGATGCCCGCGCCGATCGCGGCGGCAACCGGCTCCTCAATCAGGTAGGCCCGCCGGGCGCCGGCCTGGATGCCGGCATCCACCACGGCCCGCTCCTCCACTTCCGTGATCCCGGAGGGAACGCAGATGAGCAGGCGGGGCTTGAAGAGGGTAAAGGAGGTCACCTTCCGGACAAACTCCTTGAGCATCTTCTCGGTCATATCGTAGTCGGAGATGACCCCTTCCCGCAGGGGGCGGATCGCCACGATGTTGCCCGGGGTACGGCCCAGCATGGCCTGGGCCTCAGCCCCCACCTTCAGCAGTTTGCCGGTATTCTTATCGATGGCCACCACGGAGGGCTCCCGGAGCACCACGCCTTTCCCCTTGACGTACACCAGAATGGAGGCAGTGCCGAGGTCGATCCCGATATCTTTACTAAACATAAAAAGCACCTCAATATTTGCGTTTACAGACGCGGACCGTCTGAATTTTCCCATGGAATACAGCTTATTATACCGGCTTTTCCAGCGCATTTCAACGGCAAAGCATAAAAAAATTCGTGAATTGTCATCTTGCCCTGGCCAGAGCGGCGCAGACCACTTTTTCCGCTCCCGCCGCCCGCAGTACGCCCGCGCACTCCGAAAGAGTGGCGCCGGTGGTGACCACGTCGTCCACCAGCAGCACCGTCTTTCCCCGAAAACGCTCCGGGGCCAGGGCGGAATACGCCCCCCGCACATTGGCCCGCCGGGCTTTCTCGTCGGCCAGGCCGGACTGGGCGGGGATCTCCCGCTTCTCCAGAGTGCGGACCACCGGGAGGGAAAGCTCCCTGCCCACCGTCTCAGCCAGCAGGCCGGCCTGATCAAATCCCCGCTCCCGGAGGCGTTTCGGTGACAGCGGCGGCCAGGAGACCAGGTCGGCCTCCATTCGGTGATCCCGGGCACATTGGGCCATCAGGACCCCAAAGGTCCTGCTCCTGCTCCGCCGCCCGTTGAACTTGTAGGCGTGGACCGCCTCCCGCACCGCGCCCTGGTAGCGCAGAGGGACCGCGCAGCCGCCGGTGAATTCCACCGCCTTTTCCCCATCGGAACCCGGCAGCCAGGGCAGGTCCCTCTGGCAGCCCGGGCACAACAGCTCCCCCTTTTCCAGCAGTTTGCCGCAGAAGGGGCATTTGGGCGGGAAGAGCAGGTCGAGGAACCCGTCAAGCATGGCCATGATCCACGTCTTGGCCGCCAATGGGGCCATGCTCCCGTTCAGGGGCAGCGTATGTTTTTGCGTGTGTTTCAGACTTTAAATGCGTACTGATAAACCGCACTTTTCCATCATCCCTCTTCCCGCGCCAATCTGGCCCGCAGTCCCGAATACCGCCGGGCCTGCCGGTTGTTGGCCGCCATTCGGGCCACCACGCCCTCGTCTCCCACAATGACCAGCAGCTCCCGGGCCCGGGTAATCGCCGTGTACAGCACGCCTCGGGTCAACAGCCGGGGGGCGGTGTCCAGCGCCGCCAGGATCACCGCCCGGTACTCGCTGCCCTGGGCCTTGTGGACGGTCACCGCGTAAGCCGGCTCCAGCTCTCCCAGCATGTCGGGGGCGTACTCCACAATATGGCCGTCGAAATCCACCGTGATGAGCTCCCGGCGGTTGTCCACCTCCAGGACATGTCCAATATCCCCGTTGAAAATCCCCATTCCCATCTCCAGGCCGTCGGAGGTTTTCCACATGATGTCGTAGTTGTTCTTCACCTGCATCACCCGGTCCCCCTGCCGGAAGATATAGGGGCCAAAGGCCCGCTCCCCCTTCTCCGGGTCCGGCGGATTTACGGCGGCCTGAAGCATCCGGTTGAGGCTGGCCGTCCCGCCGTCATATTTCCGGGTGGGAGAGAGCACCTGGATCTGGCCGGCGGGAATGCCCATGTTTTCAGGCAGCCGCTTCCGGACCAGCTCCACGATGGTCTCCTCCGCGTCGGCCGGATCGGGCCGGCGGAGGAAAAAGAAATCCTGTCTGCTGTCGTTCTTCAGATTGGGCAGTTTCCCCTCGTTGACCAGATGGGCCGCGCGGATGATGGCGCTCCGGGCCGCCTGGCGAAAGACCTCGGTGAGCCGAACCGTGGGCACCCGGCCGCTGCGGATGAGATCGGAGAGCAGGTTTCCCGCTCCCACCGAGGGCAGCTGATCCGGGTCCCCCACCAGAACCAGCCGGCAGTCCTCCCGCAGGGCGGAAAGGAGGGCCGCCATCAGGGAAATATCCACCATGGAGGTCTCGTCCACGATCACGGCGTCGGCCTTCAGCGGGTCCCGCTCGTTGTGGGCGAAGGTCAGCTGGCCGGTCTGGGGATCAAACCGGGTCTCCAGCAGACGGTGAATGGTGGTCCCCTCCGCGGAGCAGAGCTCCCCCAGCCGTTTGGCCGCCCG
>JAQXNP010000156.1 GCA_029098065.1 Clostridiales bacterium
CGTTTTTGTTCTCGGCGATCCACTTGCCGGCGAAGGTGCCGTCCTGGATGTCATCCAGCACCTTGCGCATGTTCTTCTTGATCTCCTCGTGGGGGAGGACCCGGGGACCGGAGACATATTCGCCGTACTCAGCGGTATCGGAGATGGAGTAGTTCATCATGCCCACGCCGCCCTTGTTGATCAGGTCCACGATGAGCTTCATCTCGTGGATGCACTCAAAGTAGGCGTTCTCGGGCTCATAACCGGCTTCCACCAGGGTCTCGAAGCCGCAGCGCATCAGATCCACCACGCCGCCGCACAGCACGCACTGCTCGCCGAACAGGTCGGTCTCGGTCTCATCGTGGAAGGTGGTCTCCATGATACCGGCGCGGGCGCCGCCAATGCCGGCGATGTAGGCCAGAGCGATCTTATAGGCGTTGCCGGTGGCGTCCTGCTCCACGGCGACCAGGCAGGGCACGCCCTTGCCGTTGACATAGGTGGAACGGACGGTGTGGCCGGGACCCTTGGGGGCGGCCATGAACACGTCCACGCCCTTGGGAGGGACGATCTGGCCGTAGCGGATGTTGAAGCCGTGGGCGAAGGCCAGAGCCTTGCCCTCGGTCATGTAGGGAGCGATATCCTTCTTGTAGACATCGGCCTGGACCTCATCGTTGATGAGGATCATCACGATGTCGCCCCACTCGGCGGCCTCAGCCACGGTTTTGACGGTGAGGCCGGCCTTCTCGGCGACGTCCCAGTTCTTGGAGCCCTTCCGGAGACCGACGCACACATCGCACCCGGAGTCCTTCAGGTTCAGGGCGTGGGCGTGGCCCTGGGAACCGTAGCCGATGATGGCGATCTTCTTGCCGTCCAGGTAACTCAGGTCGCAGTCCTTCTCGTAGTACATCTTTGCCATTGGTGATACACTCCTTTTAATAATGTATAAAAACTGAAAGGGATGACGTGGATGGTAAAAACGCTCAGAGGACGTTCTTGCCGAGGTTGAATTCAGCGGTTTCCTTGTTTTCGTCCCGGATGGTGTAGGCGCCCCGCTCCAGGGCCACCATGCCGGTGCGGACCAGCTCCAGAATCCCGAAGGTCTCCAGAAGCTTCTGCATGGCCTCAGCCTTGGACTCATCGCCGATCAGGGCGATGGTGAGGGACTGAATGGACACGTCGATGATGGAAGCCCGAAAGATATTGGCTACCTGGATGATCTCATTGCGGACGTCGGCGGTCTCAGCCTTTACCTTGAACATGACCAGCTCCCGGCGGATGGAGCGCTCGGGGAGAAGTTCCTGAACCGAATAGACGGAAAACTGTTTGCGCAGCTGATTCATGAGCTGTTCCATCATGGCGTTGTCGCCCATCACCTCGATGGTGATCCGGGAGGTGGTGGGATCGTCGGTGGTGCCCACTGCCAGAGATTCAATGTTGTAGCCTTTTCGGGAGAAGAGGCGGGAGACCTGGCTCAAAACACCGGAAGCGTTTTCCACCAGGACGGAAAGCGTATGACGGGTAATCTCGTTCTTCATCTGCTGCCCCTCCTTAATCCAACAGGAAATCTGTGACCGGAGTACCGGCGGAGACCATGGGGTGGACCATGGCGTCCTTGTCAATGGCGCATTCAATGACCCAGGGCCTGCCGCTCTCCGATGCCTGACGGAAAACGGACTCGAACTCCTCCTGGGAGCTGGCCCGGCCGCCCTGGATGCCGTAGGCTTCGGCCAGTTTGACAAAGTCGGGGCCCCGGTCCAGATCGGTTTGGGAATAGCGTTCTCCGTAGATCAGATGCTGCCACTGGCGGACCATGCCCAGAGTGTGATTGTTGAAGATGACCACGATGACCGGAATGTTGTAATATTCCAGAGTTGACAGCTCGTTGCAGTTCATGCGGAAGCCGCCGTCGCCGGTACAGAGGACAACAGGAACGCCCGGGTTGCCCATGGCCGCGCCCATAGCCGCGCCCATGCCGAAGCCCATGGTTCCGAAACCGCCCGAGGTGATGAACTGACCGGCCCGGGAGAAGTGATAATACTGGGCGGACCACATCTGATGCTGGCCCACATCGGTGGCGATGATGGCCTGTCCGTCGGTGACGTCCTGGATGGTTTCCAAAACTTCGTGGGGGTGGAGGATGCTGTCCTTCTTCAGCGGTACTTCCTTATGAGAGAAGACCCACTCTTTCCACTGGGGGTAGTCATGTTCGGGCAGCTTGGCGTTGAGAAGCTGGAGCACCCGCCGCGCATCTCCGATGATGTGGTGATCGGTCTTGACATTTTTGTCAATTTCGGCCCGGTCGATATCGATCTGAACGATCTGGGCCTTGGAGGCAAAGGTGGCGGGATGGGTGGCTACCCGGTCGGAGAACCGGCAG
>JAQXNP010000157.1 GCA_029098065.1 Clostridiales bacterium
TGAGCCAGCGTTTTTATATGCGTTTAAGCTTGACGGTTTATGGTATGATGCAAAAGAGAAGCGGAAAAAACATGGTTTTTCGCAGATCCAAGAAGCGCATATTCCCTTTAAATAAAACACTGGGGGTTTTCTCGTAAAAACTTCCGTTCACCTTAAATCGCTCATCGGTTTTTCACGGGAAAACGAAAGGAAAGAATGAAAAATATATCCCAGTTAAGTTAAGTGTTGGTATAAGCTAATTAGTCCAAACTAATGTAGATTTATTCATCAGGGGACATAAAATAAGGCTCCATCCTTATTGGGTGGAGCCTCAAATATTAGACCGATTGAATAATCTCGGTATCAGTACTACTGCTGTCAGAAAGAGCAGTTAAATCACCTTTAATGAACATCTTATAGGCACGGTTTGCAATAATTTTGGTTTCAGCAAAATCAAATCCACCACTGATTACTCCACCAACAATCGGGACAGCTTTTCCGATGTTGATGATCCCCTTAGTCCCGAATTTGGTCAAAAATCTAAATCCTACTTTTTGATTGATTTTCGTAAGGACTTCACCTGGGATTTTCTTGACCATTGCCATTGCGAACTTGTTTCCAAACTGTATTCCTGCGTGTTTAAGGATTTGGTCAATGGAGATGCCTGCAAGGCAAGCATATACAAGAGTTTGTACTTGGTCACTATTGGTATCATAGCCACCCATATATGCCAAGCAGGCAATCATTCTCATTTGAACATACATGACACTTCCCACATTTGCAGGGATAGCAACAGGAAGGGTGATGAGTCCACCTAAACCTGTTACAAACCCAGATGTAGTGCATTTTGCAATCTGATAGTTAATGAACTGCTTAGCGGCGGTATCGACATCTCTGTTTTTCTGCAAATAGTCACTGGCTAGTGTGTCAATCGGCGGACTCACTTTTGCTACCCCATGTATTGATTGCTCGTATAGCTTATCCAATAACTGCATGATTTCTTCTTGACTAATCTTGGCTCCCACTAATTTTCCCTCCAAGTAAGTATATCTGGATGTATTCCCATTAACACACGGTGTAATTTTCGTGTGTCCCATTCTCGTGGTCATCATAGCAGTTTCTGGTGAAAAATACAAGGCATAATGAAAGGCTCAGAAGCTGGTTGACCTCTGAGCCTTGTTTCATTTCCGTTCTTTTATAACGGACTCTATCACCAACTTTCTTTTTTCTTTAATTTTGTTTAGATGCACAGAATGCAGACAACTCATTTGGAAGTTATGCCAAAAAGAACAGAGCACCGGCTTTCACCGATGCTCCGTATAAATATTGAATGCATTCGCCTGAATATACAAGGTTTTGCCCACCCACACTTATCTTGAACAGGGACTAGTATATTTTATATACTGCGAGAATTCAAGGAGGAGTATCAATGAAAACCGCAGTGATCTATTATTCCAACCATCACGGTAATACAAAGCAGCTTTTGGACGCCATCAGCCGGAAGTTCGATGTTGTCCTGATCGACGCGGCAAAGACGGAGAGCGCCGATCTGAGCGAGTACGATCTGATCGGCTTCGCTTCCGGCATCTATTATTCCAAGTTCCATAAGAGTGTCCTGCAATTTGCCGAGAAGAACCTTCCCGAGGGGAAAAAAGTCTTTTTCCTCTACACCTGCGGGTCGGAGAAAAAGAGCTATACGGAGTCGATCGCCAAAGTGGTCAGAAGCAAAGCCGCGGAGATTGCGGGTGAATTCGGCTGTCTGGGATTTGATACCTACGGCCCGTTCAAGCTGATCGGCGGGATCGCCAAGGGGCATCCCGATCAGAATGATTTGAACAATGCGGTCAGTTTCTATGAGAGAATCTCCGGATAACAAAAGACGGTATCGCCGTCCGGAAAATATTTTGAAGGGGGCCATCCGACCGATGGCCTCCTTTTTACGGGGACTCGCAGCTGCCCGCCGGCGTCAGAGCGTCCGGCGGGATTTTCGTCTCTGCCTTTCCTCCTTATGACCTTTTTTTAAGGCCCAAGCCCCTATAATGAGCAGGTAGGGAGGAGGCGGGGCCATGACGGTGGTATACCTGGACGAGGTGTTCCTGCTCAACGGGATCATCGACTATCTGCTTCTGCTGTGCGCCTCCCGGCTGGCGGGAGAGCCTCTCCGACGGCCGAGGATGGCTCTGGCCGCCGCCTTGGGCGGGCTTTATGCCGCCGCGGTGTTCCTGCCGGAATGGGCCTTTCTGGGGCATCCGGCCTGCAAGCTGGCCGCCGCCGCCGGGATGTCTCTGACCGCTTTCGGAGGAGCCCGCCATCTGCTGCGGGTGAGCCTGGTGTTTCTGGGCGTGTCCGCCGCCTTCGGAGGCGGCGTACTGGCGCTCCAGCTTTTCTTCGGAGCTCCGGCGGTGCTGGATCTGAAGACCGTGCTGCTGTCGGCGGCGGGATGCTATGGATTTCTCACCCTGGTCTTCCGGCGGGGGGCCCGGCACACCGGCGGGGAGCTGGCCCCCGCTGTTTTGACCCTGAAGGGCAGGCGGTGCAGGCTCACCGCCCTGGTGGACACGGGGAACACCCTCGCCGACCCGGTCACCGGGAAGCCGGTGATGGTGGCGGAGGGGGAGAAGGCGGCGGGGCTTTTCCCGGCGGGGGAGGCGCCCAGTCAGGAGGAGCTGAAAGACCCGGTGGGAGGGTTTGAGAAACGCCGGGGAGACGGCCTGCGATGGAGGCTGCTGCCCTACCGGGCGGTGGGGGTGGAGCACGCCCTGCTGCTGGCGGTAAAGGTGGACGGAGCCGTAGTGGGTGGGCAGGACTACGGCCCCATCCTCGTCGCCCTGGCCCCGGGCAGCCTGTCCGATGGCGGGGGATACAACGCGCTCATCGGCGCTTAGGCGGAAAAGGAGGAAACGGGAGATGGGGAAGATGCTGCGGCGCTGGCGCTTGGCTCTGGCCGCCTGTCTGGCCCGGTGGGGGATTGTGCTGCCGGGGAAGGTCATGTACATCGGAGGGAGCGACACGCTGCCGCCGCCGCTGAAACGGGAGGAGGAGTCCGCCCTTATCGACCGGCTGGCCGCCGGGGACGAGGGGGCCAAGAGCACCCTCATCGAGCGGAACCTGCGGCTGGTGGTCTACATCGCCAAGCGGTTCGAGAACACCGGAGTGGGCATCGAGGATCTGATCTCCATCGGGACCATCGGGCTCATCAAGGCGGTGAGCACCTATAAGCCGGAGAAAAATATCAAACTGGCCACCTACGCCTCCCGGTGCATTGAAAACGAGATTCTCATGCACCTGCGCAAGACCGCGAATCAGCGGGGGGAGGTCTCCTTCGACGAGCCGCTGAACACCGACTGGGACGGCAATGAGCTGCTTTTGTCCGACATCCTGGGCACCGAGGGGGACGAGGTGATGCAGCCCCTGGAGGCCGATGTGGACCGGCAGCTGCTCTCCCGGGCTCTGGACCGGCTGGAGGAGCGGGAGCGGTCCATCATCGTCCTGCGCTTCGGCCTGGATGGAAAACCGGAGCGGACCCAGAAGGAGGTGGCCGATCAGATGGGCATTTCCCAGTCCTACATCTCCCGGCTGGAGAAGCGGATCATCCAGCGGCTGAAGAAGGAGATCCTGCGGATGATGTGACGGGGCCCTCAGCGCCGGCCCGGTCGGGAGAAGAACGGGCGATGGGTTGGAGGCTGTCGTGAGGATTCGGTCCAGCAGCCCGCCGATCAGAAAGGGAATCAGGCCCAGAGGCAGGAATACGGCGCGTTTCCTGTCGAAAACCTCCTTAAAATCGCTCTGTTACAGGAGCCCCGGCTCCATGCGGACGGCTTTGCGAGCCCGGCCGTCACCAGAGAATCAATCGATCGCACATCTCCCGGAGGACCTTGCCGGGCACAGAACCATCCAGATAGGCCGTGTTCCGGTTCCGTTTGTCTGCATAGAAGCCGGGCGCCGCGTCTGGAAATTCCGCCCGGTAAAGCTCGGCCGGCCGGGGTTCGCACTTCAGGATGACCATGGTCCGCCCGGCGTGCTCCCGGTGCTCGGGGCCGGGGGTGCAGCCGGAGGCGAACTGTCTGCCCCGACGCAAAAGTTTTGCTTACATTTGCCCCATAAAACGTGGTATAATCACTATAATGAGGTGATTATATGTATCAAGTGGGGGAATTGGTTGTATATGGGCGGACAGGCGTGTGCCGGGTGGAGCGCATCCAGCGGGAGAAGGGACAGGACTATTACGCCCTGAAGCCGCTCTATCAGAGCTGTGATATCCTCACTCCGGTGAACGGGAAGGTGTTTATGCGCCCCATCATCACCCGGGAGGAGGCGGAGCGGCTCATCGACTGTATCCCCTCCATGGAGGTGGAGGCATTTGAGAGCAAGGCCACCCGGGAGCTCTCCGAGCACTATCAGGCCGCCATCGCGACCCACGACTGCCGGGATCTGGTGGAGCTGACCATGTCCATCTACGCCAAGAAAAAGGCCGCCCAGCGGGAAAAGCGGAAGTTCGGCGCGGTGGACGAGCGGTTCATGAAGGAGGGGGAGGAACTCCTTTTCGGGGAACTGTCTGCCGCCCTGGACATTCCGGTGGAGGAGGTTCCGGACTATATCGGCAGGCGTCTCGCCCAAGGAACAGGGGCCGGCCGGTAAATTTTTGATGCAAATTGGCGGAAAAGTCTTGCAATAGAATCCCATATCGTGTAAACTACAGCCTTGTAGGAAGCCGCCCCCTCCCGGCAGGCTATCCTGCAGGGTTCTGTTTTGACAACCGAATAGAGCCGAAAATTCTGCCGGGCGGACAGAATCCGCCCAACATTGACCCTGCATGAAGCGGGCAGTGATGAAAGGAAGAGCAGTATGATGAAAAAGCGAATTTTGGCAAGCCTTCTTGCGGTGGGCCTGTTTGGTTCCGTTTTGGCCGGGTGCGGCTCCACGGAATCCGCGGACAGCAGCCCCGCCCAGAGCCAGAGCGGCGCTGAAAGCGCGGAACCCAGGGCGAATGAGGTCACCGTTGGGATCGCGCAGGATCTGGATGACAGTCTTGACCCCCACAAGGCAGTGGCGGCAGGAACCAAGGAAATTATGTTCAATGTGTTTGAAGGGCTCATGAAGCCCACTCCGGAAGGAGATTTGGTTCCCGCGGTCGCCGAAGACTATACCGTTTCCGAGGATCGGACCACCTACACCTTTACGCTGAGGGATGGGGTGAAGTTCCA
>JAQXNP010000158.1 GCA_029098065.1 Clostridiales bacterium
CGCTCTACGCTGGGGTCCAGCCGGTCTTGAGGAAGAACGTGCCTCCACCCACGCCGCTCAGGGCGTCTTTGCCCGTCCCCGCCGGGATATCACGGGCACGGAGGGCGGCGGCAGCATTTTCCTCCGGGGTTTCCCGCTCCGATCGGGATTTCAGCGGAGCTGTGACGGCCGGGCTCCCGCTTCCCCTTTACTTTCCGGCTAAAATTGTATATACTAACTATAAAACACTTCATTTCTCAAAACAATATACTGGCTGCATAGGGTTTTAAATTTTCTTGAAGGTGACCCCCCATTTACGCTTGGCTGTCAAAAAAGCCGGAAGAAGAATACGAGCCGGTCCGGCAAATGAAGGAAAGCCCCTGGGGCACCGTCCGTCTGATCCGGCACCGGGCCACAGGACGTCTGTTCATTCTGCGGCAGTTCTCCGGGAATGCGGAGGTGTACCGGAAGCTGCTGGACTGCGCCTGTCCCAACCTTCCTATCATCTATGAGGCGGCCGAACGGGAGGGAGAGGCCCTCGTTCTGGAGGAGTACATAGAGGGGGACACGCTGGACTTTCTCCTGCGGGACGCCCTGTTTTCCCCCGACGAGACCAGAAAATCGTCACACAGGTCTGCCGGGCCCTGTGGGTTCTCCACTCCATAGGCGCCGTCCACCGGGATGTGAAGCCGGAGAACATCATCCTTCGGGGGCCGGAGGCGGTGCTCATCGACTTTGATGCCGCCCGTCTGTACAATCCTGAACAGGACACTGACACCCGGATCCTGGGCACCACCGGCTTCGCCGCCCCGGAGCAGTACAGCATGTCCCAGTCGGACAGCCGGGCGGACATCTACTCTGTCGGTGTTTTAATCAACGTCATGCTCACCGGGGAGCATCCGTCCAAAAAGCTGGCAGCCGGCCATTTGGGCCGTGTGGTGGAGCACTGCACCCGGGTGAACCCCGCGAAGCGCTATTAAAATGTCCTGCGCCTGATGGAGTCGCTGTGACAGGAGGTCGAAAGAGAGATGGAAAAGAAATGCCCCAACTGCGGCGCGGAGCTTCGGGAAGGCGCGTCCTTCGGCCCCCACTGTGCCCGGAGCATCAACGACCGTGCCGAACCCACCCAGTCCAGACCCTTCCCCCGGAAGGCGGTGTACGCCATCATCGCCGTGGTGGTCGCCGCCATCGCCCTGGGCGTATGGCTCATGAACCGGCCCAGAACCTATGAGGGCGTGGGCGAGGTAATTTACACCGATGCCGACGGCACCTATCAGCTGGTGCTGAAGAGCTCAAGCGGCCGCTATGAACCCATCACCCAGGTGGATCAGGACCCGGAGGAGGAGATGGACTACCGCTTCCCCCTGCGGCTGTACATCAACCACAAGGACAGCGGTGCCGACGCCTCCGGTGTGTTTTTGCAGAAGGTGGAGAGCGCCACCGCCGAATTTATTCCGAATGCGGACAATCCCAGCCCCTGGGCCTGCACTCAGCCGGCGCCCCATGACGCCCTCCCGGATGCGGCACTGGTCACGCTGAACGATTTCACCGCCGCCAGCGGCGACACGGAGCAGGTGTGGACCATCCGCATGAAAAACGGAGATACCATTACCATGCGTATGCCCATCTCCCTCCACCCCATCCCGGCCTGCCACTATTACCCGGAGGAGGCGCCCATGGACACCGTGGAGCAGGTGCAGGCACTGATCGATCAGGTGTCCGAAACGGTGGAGCCTGACGCCGTGGTGTATCTCCATCTGCCCGCCGTTACCTACGAGGGCGGTTTGGTGATCGGGGAGCGGCAGATCAACCTCTACGGCAGCACCGAGGAGGAGGGCCGCACCACCTTCACCGGCAATCTCCAGGTGACCTATGAGGGCAGTTCAATTTCTATTTTTGACAATGAGGATTTTGCCGGAAACCGCACCGGCGTGGGTATCTCCGCGGAAGCCCGGGTCCATCTGAGAAACTGCAATATCTGCGGCTGGAAGACCGGCGTGCCGGCCTACGGGAACACCTGGGTCAGCGCCCAGCACTGTCGGCTTGAGAACAACACCACCGATTTCCACTTCAACGCCGTCAGCGGCACCGTGACCTATTACACTTACACGGGCAACGAGTTCGCGGACAACGGCACCGCCGTCCTGCTGGAGAGCGTGTCCGGCGATACCACGCTGTTCTTTGACGATTCCCTGTTCTCGGACAACGGCACCGACATCGACAACCGCTGCGGCCACAGTGTGGACATCTCCAGGGTCATCTTTGAATCATATCGGGAACTCCCGCCTCTGCTTCAAGCTGACATTGGGCGGCCGGACGGCCGCCCAATGTCAGTTCATCATGCCAAACCTTAAAATCAGAAGAAGTTCTGTCAGAGCGAGGCAGTTACGGCACAGCAGCCGCCCTCATCCGCCGGAACCGAAAAAACAGCGCAAACCGCTGGAAATGGGGGAATTGCATTGTTTGTCATCCAGGGCTTGAAATACCGCTCTATTCTGGACATCGGTCATCTGACGCTGGATCAGCCCGTCGTCTGTCTGGTGGGCCCGTCCGGCAGCGGGAAGACAACTCTGCTGCGGCATTTGAACCGGCTGTGCGAACCGGATGTCGGCAGCATTTTGTATCGCGGAGCGGACCTTCGCACCATTGAGCCGGTGGAGCTCCGCCGGAGAGTTGTCATGCTGGGACAGACGCCTGTGCTCTACTCCGGCACCATTGCGGAGAATCTCCAGATCGGCGCCCGCCTGGCACGGAAACCTCTGCCCGGCCGGGAAGCCATGGCCCGGGCACTGGAACAGGTGGAATTGTCCCAAAGCCTGGACAGCTTTTGCGACAAGCTGTCCGGTGGAGAAAAGCAGCGGCTCTGTCTGGCCCGCATCCTGCTGATGGAGGCCGAGACTTACCTGCTGGATGAGCCCTCCGCCGCACTGGACCGGGAAAGCGAGCGGCATGTCATTCAGAATCTGGCGGATTCTGCCGGGAAGAAGGGGCAGCAGCTTATTCTGGTCTCCCACTCTCCCCAGGTAGCCGGAATGTTTCCAGACGGAGTCGTAGCCCTGGAACAGGGCCGTATACGGGAGGTGGGCGCATGAATTCCTCTGTGATGGATCTGCCGCTGCTGAATCTGGCGCTGGCCTATGTCTTTGTCCTGCTGCTGTTGCTGCTGTCCAAGGCCCGGGGAATCGGGCGGGAACGGCTCATCCTGCTGGCCACCACCCGGATGACCGTGCAGCTGACCGCCATGGGGTTTGTATTTATGTTCGTGTTTGACCATCCCAGCTGGTGGCTGACCCTGCTGATGCTGGCTGTGATGCTTTTCTTCGCAATCTACAACGCCGCGAAACGGGTAAAGCTGCCGCTGAGCCGGGAACTGAAACGTTTGATCGCGCTGAGCATGACAGTGGGATATCTGGTGACAGCGGCAGTCTTCCTGTTCGCGGTGCTTCGGGTAGACCCCTGGTTCGACCCGCAGTACTGTATTCCGATCTCCGGCATGATCATCGGGAACGCCATGACCGGCATTGCCCTGGGAACCAATAAACTATGTACCGGAATGCGGGAAAATCGGGTCATGGTGGAAAATTCCCTGATGCTGGGCGCCACCCCCGAGGCCGCTACGCGGGATATTGTCAACGACGCATTTGACAGCGCCATTCTGCCCACCATGAACAATATGCTCACAATGGGCATCGTATCTATCCCAGGCATGATGACGGGTCAGATCCTGTCCGGTACGTTTCCTCTCACCGCCATCAAATATCAAATCGGCATCATGCTGGCCATCCTGGGCTGCACGGCGCTGGCCGTGATCCTGTTTGTCACCCTGGGATACCGGACGTTTTTTACCGAGACCCAGGCCCTGCGTGATACAGAAGAATGACGGGAAATCCGGGATCTGATGCCGTCAAAAAAAGCGAGTGTTATCCCCGTTCTGAGATCAGCAAAAACAAATCCGAACCCCTCCTCAATCTGGGATGGGTTCGGATTGATCTTTATTCCGCTGCTTTCCTTTCACATGGGAATCCCGCGTGTGCCGCTGCCGGGCGGAGCCCGGCTCAATCTTCCTCCTCTCCTGAATGCTTCTAACCCGGCTTCCGTTCAAGCATTCTGAAAAACAGGAAAAAGAAAACCGTTGAAATCACTTGGATTTCAACGGTTTGGTGGAGATAAGCGGGATCGAACCGCTGACCTCTTGAATGCCATTCAAGCGCTCTCCCGGTTAAAGAGGTTATATACCCCTCTAAACCGGACCAAAAGAGCGCTTCCATACGCGGGAAACTTAATTTACACTAGGCCCCAGAGCTTGTTTTGATAATCCCAAATCAGTTGCTCAACATATGTGATATCCTGCATGACTTTATCCGCATCCACTTTCGAAATCTCAATCTCTATAAATTTCTGCGCAAAATGGCCAACATCGGTTCGCAGATAGTATTTCCCGTCCCTAAAAATAATCTGTTCATTGTCCTGATCAAAAATAACCATGAAGATACCTCCGTCTCATTGGATAGGGATTACCACATATCGTCCAGCTTGAATTTGATCAACAACCGCTTCTGGAATTCCTCCAGAAGTATAGCACTTGGAATCCAATATGTGTTTGCCCCATATTCATTTCCGGTTGGAATGCGGAATCCACTCGGATTTGGAATACCAACTTTCACGGGATTGTTTTACACCAATCCCCAGAGTTTATTGTGATGGTCCTGAACCAGTTTGACCGAATACATGATGTCCTGCATGACCCTTTCTGCATCTTCCTTAGAAATTTCCATTTCCACATAGCGCTCAGCAGCGCCACCTTCTCCATAACGCAGGAAGTAGCGTTCTTGCCGTTTAATAATTTGTGTATCAAAATTATCATACAAAACCATATTAGTCAGTTCCTCCCAAGAAATAATAATCTATTGTATATTGTCCGGATGGCGTAGGGTCAATAATAGCTTCAGGTATTCCGCCAGAGGTATATCCCCCTGGTAACCAGTAGTCATTGACTCCACGTTCGTTTCCAGACGGCATTCGCAAGCCTTGTGGGTTTGAGATATCAATTCTCACCGGACTGTCGCCCAAATCTCCTGAATCAAATCCAAGTAATTCCTCCAGAACCCTAACATCTCCCTTTGCCTGCGCAATGATATCATCTGCGTAGGAAGAAGGAAATACAAAAGCTCCGTCTGGAGGCCCAACTGTTCCAGCGGGCGCTGTCGCATAAAACTTTGTTACGCCACCTCGGAACATATCCAAGTGTTGATTGATATATTCCTGCGTAAGATATGTGCTCGGATTCGGACGCTGACCCTTCGGTGTATGAATTATATCATCAATTTGTGTCTGTGTCAGCCCCGCGTTTCTTGCGATGTCATCCACATCGTCTGCCAGTGTACCGGCTGCGCGCAGAGCGTCGTCTCCGCTGCCGGTAAGAATCTCCTTCACATTGACCGCTGTTTTATATGCCGAATAAACGATGAGTACCGTGCCGATGATATCCAGCCAGTGTTCCAGAGACCAGGGATCTTCCGGTGACAGAGCACCTGAAATGGTGTCCAAAGTTCCACGGGTCAGGAAGTTGACGATATTATAAAGACTTGGATCTTCTATCATCGTTTCATAATTGGAAACGATACCCCGCCATGTTCCGCTGACAATACCTAGAGTCAGCCAGTCCATAAAACAGCCCAGGCTGTCCCACTTGTGCTCACTTCGCTCTGCCTGGGCGTTCAGCAGATACCCAATCAAGTCCTTTGCCTCTGCCGCGAGGCCCGAGAAATACGATGCGGCGGCAGTGGCCAGATCATAGTCGCTGTTCTCTCCCCAACTACTGGGACGGCTAAGGTCAACGACCATATGCCCGCTGGGCAAAGAGACCCTTGTTAGATTTGCCGGAGTAACGCCAAAGGGAAATGCCTCGTGGTCAACCAGATAAACGCCGCCCTCTGTCCCACTTCTGATCTGGTGAAACCGCTCAATGAAGGCCTGCTCGTTTGTGTGATACAGCGCTTCTGTTCGAGCATCCATAACCAGCAGCTCGCAGCGACAATTTGGATGCAGTGGAGGAATGGGAACATCCGCAATAGAGAACACCCGTCCGTGATAGGCCAGACATCGATCACAGGTATTTTGCCCCTGCTCGCTGATAAAAAGGTAACGTGTGTAGCCCTGCTGTTGAAAGGACTCCAGGGCAAGCCAAGTAGAAAATTCACGGTCATATCGGTTGAGTTTTGCGGAAAGTGTATGCAGGCCCGATTCTATGTCACCGTATGCCTTAATAACAGCTTTGCTTGCGGCCATTCCTCTGTCGAGGGCGTTGCCGTAGGTATCTGCCACCTGCTCGGCGAGGCTCTGTGAAAAGAGTTCCATATCCCGATCAAAACTATGATGCACATGGTACGGAATCCTGCTATCCACTTTGAAATTTGCAATATATGCGGCGTTGGTGGTGGTCAGAAGTTCCTGTAATTCTTTCCGCTGCGGGGCAATAGCATCTGCCGTGGCTGATTTTAAATAAGGTCGATTGTGGTCAAACTCCCTTCTTGTGTTATCTTGGTGTATCTGCTGCATTTCATCGCTGCCGGACAGATTTGGTATCATGTATGGGCTGTAATCTTTTATCATTTGCGGACTCTTATATTGTAGTAGGACGTGGCTCCTCTGTATATAGGCTTAAAAGGACAAAAAGTTGCACATTTCTGCGCAACTTCAAATAAAACACTTCAATTACAATAAAGCATAAGGAAAAACTTACTGATAGCACAAAAAGGGGTATCGCTTGACTGCCTGCATAACAGGCAGTCGAGCCATACCCCTGATTAAAATCAAATGAATGTGAAGAAAAAGTCCTGAAACCTTTCGATTTCAGGACTTTTGGTGGAGATAAGCGGGATCGAACCGCTGACCTCTTGAATGCCATTCAAGCGCTCTCCCAGCTGAGCTATACCCCCAACTCGTTCGGCATGTCAACCGAACAAATGATATTTTAGCAGAAGTTTCGCGACTTGTCAACCGAAAAATGAAATTTTATTTTCCTGCCCGGCGTCTCCCAAACAGTCATGGAGCCATGGCCCGGGCGCCGCACTCCGGACAGAGGACTCTGCCCGGTCATCTTTTCAGGAGTTGGTCCGGAATCTCATTCCTGTCGCTGCGTCAAAGGCCCCTTTTCCACACAAAAGCGTAGACTGGGAAGGCAAAAGCCGGTATAATAAAAGTATCATTCCGCCCGTTCAGGAGGTGCTTTCATGACACGGCTGTCCCGGCGCGACCAATTCTTCGTGGGGCTGACCCTCTTCTCCATGTTTTTCGGCGCGGGCAACCTCATCTTCCCTCCCCTGCTGGGAGCCCAGGCCGGAACCCACACCTGGCCGGCCATGGCCGGCATGGCCCTGTCCGCCGTCGTCCTGCCCGTGCTCGGAGTCGTGGCGGCGGCGCAGGCCGGAGGTCTTCCTGCTCTGGCCGGACGGGTCCACCCAAAGTTCGCCGCCTTCTTCACCCTTCTCGCCTATCTGTCCATCGGCCCCTGTCTGGCCATTCCCCGCACCGCCACCACCTCTTTCGAGATGGCGGTCATCCCCTTTTTCTCCGACCCGCCGGTGTGGGCCCGTGCCCTCTACTCCCTGGTCTTTTTCGCCGCCGCCCTGGCGGTGGCTCTGAAGCCGGACCAGCTCTCCAACCGGCTGGGGAAGGTCACCGGCCCTGTTCTGCTGGCGCTCATCTGCATCATAACCGCAGGCTGCATTCTCCACGCCCCCGGAGGATACGGAGCCCCCGCCACGGCGGAATACGCCTCCCATCCGGCCATTCAGGGCTTTCTGGACGGCTATCAGACCATGGACACCATTGCCGCCCTGGTATTCGGCATCGTCATTTCGCTGAATATCCGATCCAAAGGCATCACGAAAGACAGGGCCGTGGTGTCGGCCACCATCCGGGCGGGCTGGATCGCCGGTGCCGTCCTGCTGACGGTCTATGCCGCGCTGGCCCACGTAGGAGCGGTATCCGGCGCCGCTTTTCCCGGCGCCGCCAACGGAGCGCAGGTCCTCACCTCCATCACCTCCTGGCTCTTTGGCCCGGCGGGCAATCTGCTTTTGGGCATGGTATTTGTCATTGCCTGTTTCAATACCTGCACCGGGCTCATCAGTTCCTGCGGGGAACACTTCTCTGTTCAGTTCCCCCGGCTGAGCTACCGGACCTGGGCCTGTCTGTTTGCCGCCGTCAGCTTTGCCATTTCCATCGCCGGGCTGAATACGATTCTGAAAATCTCAGTCCCGGTGCTGGGGATGCTCTACCCGGTGGCGATCGTCCTCATCACCCTGGGGCTCGCCCAGCGGTGGGCCTGCCGCTTCCGCCGGATTTATCCCACCGCTGTGCTCTTCACCGGCGCTGCCAGTGTGGCGGGCGTACTCTTTCCAAACCTTCCCCTCCCTCTGGCCGATGTGGGCCTGGGCTGGGTGGTCCCCGCCCTGCTGGGAACAGCCCTGGGCATTCTTCTCTCACTCCCGGGAACTCAGACAGCAGAAAACGGACGGTGAAGCCAATGCTTCACCGTCCGTGTTTCTGTTTCTTCCAGCCCAGCCTGTTCTCACAGATCCGGAGCAGACACCATCCCAATTGTCCGCACAGGATGCCCACCAGCGTCCCGCAGAGTACATCCGTCGGAAAGTGCACCCCAACGTAGAGTCTGGACAGCCCCATGCACACCGCCATGATCCACACGGTCACCCGCATCCACCGCTCGGGAAGGGTATGCTGCCAGGCGCAGGCGGCGGCAAACGCGGCGCTGGTATGTCCGGAGGGAAACGAGTTGGGATCGTGCTCCGCCACCAGCGGAATGAGACCCTCCACCACCAGCCAGGGCCGGGTCCGGGCCGCCAGATGCTTGATGATCCCGTTGGTCAGAAGCAGGCTCATCAGCAGGGCCAGCGCCCCGGCTATTCCCGCCCGCCGGGTCTTTGGGAAAACAAGGCACAGGATGCACAGCGCGATCCACAGCATCCCCGCGTTGCCCAGCTTGGTATAAAAGGATACAACAGAATCGGCCGCCCCGCCGCGGAGTGTCTCCTGCACCCACAGCAGAAAGGGGCCCTCCATCTTGCTCAGCGCCTCAAACATGCGGTTCCCTCCTCTCAAAAAAGGAAACGGGGCGGGACTCCGGCCCCGCCCCGCCCTGTTAATCCGTTTAGTCCACGCTGGTGCCGTCCGCCCACTGGCAGGAGATGATAGTCCCGTCGGCCAGTTCAAAGTGGGTGGTCTTGACAACGTGGCTCTTGCCCACCCGAACCTCTTGGCTGCCGATCGCGGTCGTGGTCTTACTGTCCGTGTGGCCCTGGATGGTAAAGGTCAGGATCATCTTGTCCCCATTGCCGGAATGGAAAATCAGATAACCCGTACTGTCTTCCACCTCCATCCCCGCCTCCTGGGGGACGGCGGTGACATCGGTGACATAGGCATTCACCAGACTGCTCCCCGCCATGAGCTGGTCGCCGGGCTTGCCGGCGGCGATGGCGGTATCCACAAACTCCTTGATATTGTCATACACATCCTGATCCACATTGGCCACCCGAACGGTATAGGTCACATCGGTCCCCAGTTCAGGCTCCACCAGATCAAAATGACCGGTCATCTTCAAAGCCACCCCGGCGATCACCACAACGATCAGAATGATGACCAGCAGGTCGATGATGTTGATCTTTCCAAAGAGCTTTCCGTCTTTTTTCATCTGTCATGTTCTCCTTAATAACGCGCGGGCGATCCCGTTGTTTTCTGCCTGTGTCTTCTTGTTCACCGGAAGCAACTGTGGTACAATAGCATATACGCTGTGCAATCGCTGGTATTGTACCATACTCTTCCCATATTCCACAAGTCTTTTTTAGAGGAAGTCTACTTATGAAAGTCATCCACCTGATCAGCGGCGGCGATACCGGAGGGGCCAAGACCCACGTCCATATGCTGCTTCAAAATCTGAGCCGTACCATTGATGTCACCATGGTCTGCTTCATGGAGGGCCCCTTTGCCCAGGAGGCCCGGGAACTAGGCATTCCAACCGTGGTCCTGCCCGGCAGGAATATCATTAAGGTCTATTGTCAGCTCCGGGATCTGATCCGGGAGGGCCGCTATGACATCATCCACTGCCACGGCGCCCGGGGCAACCTGATGGGTGCCCTTCTCCGCCGCGCCACCGGCCTGCCGGTGGTTTCCACCGTCCATTCCGACTACCGGCTGGACTATCTGGGCCGTCCCCTCTCCCGGCTGACCTACGGCACCATCAACACCCTGGCCCTGCGGCTGCTGGACTACCGCATCGGAGTCTCCGACGCCATGACCGACCTGCTCATCTCCCGTGGGTTCGACCCGGACCGCCTGTTTACCATCTACAACGGCCTGGACTTCACCCCCAGGCGCCCGGCTCTGAGCCGGGAAGAATACTGGAGCAGCGTGGGGCTTCAGGCCGATGAGACCTCCGTGGTGGTGGGAATCGCCGCCCGGCTGAATCCGGTCAAGGATATCGCCACTCTGATCCGGGGCTTCGCCATCGCCCACAAGACCTGCCCCTGCCTCCGACTGCTCATCGCGGGCGACGGCGAACAGATGGACCTGCTGAAAAAGCTGTCGGCTGACCTGGGTGTGTCTGATGTGGTCTGCTTTGCCGGATGGGTCACCGACACCGACAGTTTCTACAACGCTCTGGATATCAATACCCTCACTTCCCTGTCCGAGACCTTCCCCTATTCCCTCACCGAAGGGGCCCGGGCAGGCCTGCCCACCGTGGCCAGCCGGGTGGGAGGCATCCCCTACCTCATCGACCCCGGCGTCAACGGCTTCCTCTTTGATCCGGGAGACGCCCAGGCCCTGGCCCGCCATCTGGTCACGCTGGCCCAGGACGGTTCTCTCCGGAAGCACATGGGCCGCCGGCTCTACGAAAAGGGCAAGGCGCAGTTTTCCCTGGAAAGCACCCTGGAACGGCAGCTGGAGATCTACCGGGTCATCCTCCGCCGGCAGGGCCGGCGTTCCAGGAGCCGGGACGGCGCTCTGGTCTGCGGGGCCTATGGCCGGGGCAACGCCGGAGACGACGCCATTCTGGAGGCCATCGTCCGGGAGCTGCGGCAGATCGATCCCGATCTCCCCGTATGGGTCCTCTCCCGGAATCCGGACTCCACCCGGCTCAACTACCGGGTCAACTCCATCTATACCTTCAATATTCCCCGGTTCCTCCTCCGCATGGCAAGGACCCGGCTCTATATCAACGGCGGCGGATCGCTGATGCAGGACGCCACCAGCCGCCGGAGCCTGTGGTTCTATCTCTTCACCATCTCGGCAGCCAAAATTCTGGGAAACAGGGTCATGATGTACGGCTGCGGTATCGGACCCATCCAGTATCCCTCCAACCGCCGTCTGGCGTCCCGGGTCCTTCAGAAACGGGTGGACGCCATCACGCTCCGGGATACCCACTCCAAAACCGAACTGGAGCAGATGGGGGTCACCGCTCCCCGGATCGTCCTGTCCGCCGATCCCACCGTGACCCTCCCCGCCGCCGAGAGTGCCGTGGTGGACGGCATTCTGGAGAGCGCCGGGCTGGATCCGGCCGGACGGTATATCGGCTTCTCCCTCCGTCCCTGGCCCTCATTTGAGGAAAAAGCGGAGCTCTTCGGTCAGGCCGCCGATTACGTCTATGAGAAGTACGGCCTGACTCCGGTGTTCCTGCCGATTGAGCGCCGGCTGGATGTGGCAGCGGCCCAGCTGGCCTGCCGCCACATGAAGGCGCCCCACTATATTCTGGAAGAGACCGGCGCCTCCTCCCACACCATCGGGCTCTTCGCCCGGATGCAGGTGGTGGTGTCCATGCGGCTCCACGCCCTGGTCTTCGCGGCCGGGCAGGGCGTCCCACTGATCGGCGTGGTCTATGACCCCAAGATCAGCTCCTTCCTGTCCTATATCGGGCAGGATCTGTACACGGATCTGAACCAACTGACTCTGGAGGGGCTGAAGGCCCATCTGGACGCCGCCGTGGCCCGCATCGGGGACGAGGCCTTTCTGTCCGGCGGAGTCCAGCGGCTCCGGGAGGTGGAACGTCTCAACCAGGATACCGCCCGGACTCTTCTGGAGCTGGAGGAAGGTTTATGAGACAGATTCTGTGCCTCTCCGACCGCCCCTGGTCCTCCGTCCCCGGCCGGACCCAGCAGCTCATGACCCGGCTGAAGGATGCGGAAATCCTCTTCTGCTCTCCCGCCGCCAGCCGGAGGGACAAGAGCTGGAAGGAACCCAGCAGGAAGCGCCGCCCCGGCCTCACCACCTGTACTCTTCCGCCCGCCCCCTCCGACGAGATGGGCCGTGGCTTCTTCTTCCGCCGGGAACGGGACCGGACTCTCCGGTTCCTCCAGGCCAGACTGGAGCGCCACCGGTTCCGGGAACCCCTGCTGTGGTGCGCCGCGCCCTTCGCCGCGGAATTTCTGGACGGGCTGGACTATCGGGGGCTGGTATATGACTGCTTTCAGGATTGGCGGGACTGCCCCGATCCCTGGGAACGGGAGCTGACCGAGGCCGCCGACGTGGTCTTTGCCGCCTCTCCCGCCCTGGCCCGGCAGCGGGCGGCCTGTAATCCCAACGTGGCCCTTCTGCCCTACGGATGCAACTATCCCATGTTCAGCAAGGACGGACTGCCCAGGCCGGCCGGACTACAGAACGTCCGCCCGGTGCTGGGCTTCGCCGGGACCATCTGGTCCGATCTGGATCTCACGCCGCTCTTCCACGCCGCCCGGGGCTGTCCCGGCGCCTGTCTGGTCCTGGTGGGCCGGGCGGAGGACAATCCCATGCTGCCCGCCCTCCTGGAGGAGCCCAACGTCCGCTGGTTCCATTTTATCCCGCCGGTGGACCTGCCCGACTGGATCTGCAGCTTTGACGTGTGCCTCTATCTCCAGCGGCGGGGGCACAGCGGAGACGATGTGCTCTCCCCCCGGATCTTTGAGTACCTGTCGGCGGGCCGGCCGATCGTGGCCATGCTCCGACCCGGCGCGGTGGAGCTCTTCCCCGATGTGGTCTACGGGGCCCACTCTCCCGCGGAATTCTCCCTCCTCTGTGCCCACGCGCTGGAGGAAACCGGCACCTGGGCCAGAGACCGCCGCAGGCGCTACGGCCAGGCCGCCGCCTGGAGCAGCCGGGCGGCGGAGGTCAGCCGTATTCTGGAGAGTACCGGCCTGCTGTGAGACACTCCCGTCATAACCCGCCCACCCCCGCCGTAAATATACGGCGGGGGTGTTTTTTGTGCCGCTGATACCTGTTCTGCTTCTGCTGGCCGCCGTAATCCTGGTCAATGGGTGGACTGACGCCCCCAACGCCATCGCCACACCGGTGGCCGCCGGGGTGCTGCCCTTCCCCGCCGCCGCGGCCATGGCCGCGCTGTGCAATCTGGCCGGGGTTCTCTCCGCCGCCGCCGGAAACGACGCGGTGGCCCGGACCCTTTATTCCATCGCCGACTTCGGCCCTTCCGCCCTGCCCGCTCTCACCGCCGCTCTGGCGGGGACGGCGGTGTGGGCGGTGGCCGCCTGGCGGTTCGGCATTCCCACCAGCGAGAGCCACGCTCTGGTGGCCGGCCTCACCGGCGCCGCCCTCGGAGTGGGAGCGGAAGCTCTGCGGCTGAAGCCCCTGGCTCTGGTGGGGGTCGGACTGGTCCTATCCCTGCTGCTGGGACAACTCCTCGGCAGACTGTTCGCCCGGCTGCTCCCCCCTCGCGGCGGAAGGCTCTACCGCCGGGGACAGGTACTGGGGGCCGCTCTCACCGCCTTCCTCCACGGAGCCCAGGACGGCCAGAAGTTTCTGGGGGTGCTGGCTCTGATCACCGCTCTGGGCCGCGGCGGATTCTCCCTGCCCGGCTGGGCCGCTCCTGCCTGCGCCGCTCTCATGGCTCTGGGCACCCTGATGGGGGGGCGGCGGATCATTGACACCGTGGGCCGGCGGATGGTGACGCTGGATCCCCGGACCGGCTTTGCCGCCGACCTGGGCTGTGCCGCCTCTCTGGCCTTCTGCACCCTGATGGGCCTGCCTGTATCCACCACTCACGCCAAAACCGCCGCCATTCTGGGCGCGGGGGCTGACGCCGACCTCCGGGTGGCCCGCTCGTTGGGGCTGACCTGGCTGCTCACCTTTCCCGGCTGCGGATCGATTTCTTTTTTCCTCGTAAAATGCCTGATCCTGTGATATAATAGGCGGGCACATACAAAGGAGGAAGCGCTTCCATGTCTCGATATTCCGCTGTCATCTTTGATCTGGACGGCACACTGCTCAACACGCTGGACGATCTGGCCGACGCCGCCAATTACGCCCTGGCCCGGATGGGCTGGCCCCGGCGGACCACCGACGAGGTCCGCCGCTTCGTGGGAAACGGGGTCCGGCTGCTGATCCGCAGGGCGGCGCCGCCGGGAAGCAGCGAGGCTGATCAGGCCCGGTGCCTGGCCATCTTCAAAGAGCGCTACGCCGCCCATATGGAGGACAAGACCGCCCCTTACCCCGGCATTCCGGAGCTGCTTCTGGCCCTCCGTGACCTGGGCTGCCGGACGGCGGTGGTGTCCAACAAGTTCGACGCCGCTGTGAAGGGGCTGTGCGCCCGGTACTTCGGCGATCTGGTGGATGCCGCCGCCGGAGAGTCAGAGCAGGCCCCCAAAAAGCCCGATCCGGCCATGGTATTGCTGGCCCTGGAGAAACTGGGCATTCCGGCCCCCTCCGCCGTCTACGTGGGAGACTCGGATGTGGACATCCAGACCGCCCGGAACGCCGGGATGGACTGCGTTTCCGTCACCTGGGGCTTCCGGGACCGGGGCTTTCTCACCGAACACGGGGCGGCGGTCTTTGCGGACACGCCGGAGGAACTGCTGACGCTGCTGTCATGAGAGACGGGCCGGTTAAATTCCCGGCCCGCCTTCCTTATTTATGACGTTTCAGTTCCCCCTCCAGCTCCCGGCGGGCCTCCGGGAAGAGGACCGCCACCGCCATCAGGTTGGGCAGGGCCCTCAGGCCGTCGCAGATGTCCGACATAGCCCACACCGCCGTCAGCTTCCCCACGCTGCCCAGAACCACGGTGCCCAGAAAGATGATCTGGAAGGGCCGGCGGAGCCGGCTCTCCCCCGTCAGATGGAGCAGTCCCCGCTCGCCGTAATAGCTCCACCCCAGCAGGGAGGTGAACGCAAAGAGCAGCAGGCACACCGCCACAATGAGGCTCCCCCAGGAGCCGAACACGGTGGCGAAGGCCGCCGCCGACAGAGGAGCCCCGGTCATCCCGCCGGTGACCGTGCCGCTCTGAATGGCGGCCAGCGCCGCCCCGGGGTCATAGACCCCGGAGGTCAGAATGGTGAGGGCAGTCACCGAGCACACCACGAGGGTGGCGAAGAAGACCTCAAACATCCCCCACATCCCCTCTCCCGCCGGGGAATCGGCGTCGGCGGCGGCGTGGGCCATGGCGGAGGAGCCCACCCCCGCCTCGTTGGTGAACACCCCCCGGGCCACGCCATAGCGGAGGGCCGCGGAGACCGTGTATCCCGAGGCGCCGCCCATGGCCGCCCCGGGCGTCAGGGCACAGGCGGCGATCTGACGCAGGGCGGGCAGAACATTGGCCCGGTGGGTCCAGATCACCGCCATCCCCGTCCCCAGGAAGAGCACCGCCATGGCAGGGACCAGTTTTTCGCTGACCTTCCCCACCCGGCCGATGCCGCCCAGAATCACCGCGCCGGTGGCGGCGGCGGTGGCCGCTCCCACCGCCAGCGGCTCCCAGCCCAGGGCGGCGTGGAGGGCGGCGGCGATGGAATTGGACTGCACCATGGCCCCTCCGGTGAGGGAGGACAGGACACACCAGAGGGAAAACCATTTGGCGGCCCGCCGCCAGCCCAGCCCCCGCTCCATATACTCCATCGGTCCCCCCTCCCAACCGCCGGAGGGGGCTTTCCTTCGATATCTCACCGCCAGAGTCTTTTCGGCAAAGCTGGTCATCAGGCCCAGCAGGGCGGAGATCCACATCCAGAACACCGCCCCCGGCCCGCCGAAGAAAATGGCGGTGGCCACTCCCGCGATAGAGCCGGTGCCGATGGTGGAGGCCAACGCGGTGGCCAGGGCCTGGAACTGGGTCAGCCCGCCGGAGGTTCTCCGCTTTTTCCGGCGGAACAGGGTACCCGCCGTGGCTTTGAGCCAGGTTTTCAGACCGAGACACTGAAAAAAACCGCTTCCGGCGGAGCACCTCAGCCCCACCAGCAGGAACAGCCCCAGCATCCAGGGCTGCCACAGGCTGTCCGCCAACCGTTCCAGCATGTCTACCACCTCAATAAGAGGTATGCGGCGTTCCGCCGGGACATGCGGACAGAAAAAGGCGGACATCCCGGCAGATGTCCTCCCTGTCTCAGAAACACAGGCGCTCCCCGTTCATCAGGCCCCTGGCGCGGGGTGCTGTCAAGAATTATGCGCAAATTCGTTTGCAGGCTCTGGCTGAATGAGGTCAGCCAGCAACAGAGACGTCTTCCAGAGCCGCCTCCAAGTGCTTCATGTTCATGTACTTTTTGTTGCCCCACTGGGTGCCTGCCACATGACGCAGCCGGGCGCAGACCAGCATGAGGGCAGAGTTTCCATCCGGGAAGGTCCCCACCACACGGGTGCGTCGGCGGATCTCCCGATTCAGTCTTTCAATCACATTGTTGGTGCGGATCCGGGTCCAGTGTTCATAGGGAAAA
>JAQXNP010000159.1 GCA_029098065.1 Clostridiales bacterium
ACTTCGGCTATGGCGCGGACCTGACGGTGGTGGTTCCCATGACCGGGGACTTTGAAAAGAGGATTTTCTCCCTCCAGCGGGTGATGGAGACCTTTCAGGAGCGGGGGGAGACGGTGACCGGAACGCTGGACCTGACCTACGGAGATGAGCAGGCCCGGCTGCTGACCAGCCGCTGGACGCCGGAGACCGGACAGACCGTCCAGAAAGGAGAAGACCAGAATGGATCATCAGACGGATCAGCAGATGCAGCAGAGCCGGATGCCAGCCCGTCCCCCGCACAGTAAGCGGGAAAAGGGAGGCATGTCGGTGGCGCTGGTGTGCGCGGTGGTGGGCTTTCTTCTGGCCTCCCAGCTCAAAAGCGTCCAGGCGAATACACAGGCCGCCTCGTCGGACACCACCCGTCTGGAGACCCTGCAGGAGCTTTACAACCAGGAATTGGACAAGTCTGACAACCTCCAGAAGCAGCTGGAACAGGCGCAGAAGGAACTGTCCCTCTATCGGGAGGAGGCTGCGGAGGGGAGCGAGGAGGGCAGCGCCCTCCGGGCAGAGGTGGAGAATCTGGAGATCTCCGCGGGACTGGTGGATATCACCGGCCCCGGCGTCACGGTGATTCTCACCGACTCCGCCGCGGCCAATACCACCGGAGATGAGGCGGATTATCTCATCCATGACAACGACCTGCTGTCCGTGGTCAACGAACTGCGCTCGGCGGGGGCGGAGGCCATTTCCCTCAACGGGGAGCGGCTGCTGGCCACCAGCGAGATCCGCTGCACCGGCGCGGTGGTGACCGTGAACGGCCGCCGCTATGCCTCCCCCTATGTCATCTTTGCCATCGGGGACCCGGATACCCTGTACAACGCCCTCACCATGCGCAACGGCGTGGTGGATATCCTGAGGCAGTGGAAGATCGGCGTGGAAGTCACGGTCAGCGGAGAACTTACCATTCCCAAGTACCAGGGCGCAGTGGAGTACCAATATGCCAGACCGGCGGAGACCATGCCGCCGGAGGAAGAGGAGGTGGGCTGAGTGCTGGAGCTGATCGGACTGACCGCCGGACTTCTGCTGGGGTTTCTGATCCCCATCCATTTTCCGGCCTCCATGACCCTCTATGTAGGTGTGGGCCTGCTGGCGGCCCTGGATTCCGCCCTCGGGGGGTTCCGTTCCCGGCTGAAGGGGGAGTTCCATCTGCCCGTCTTTCTCTCGGGGACGTTCGGAAACGCCGCCATCGCCATCTTTCTCACCTGGCTGGGCAACCGGATGGGGATTCCCATGTATCTGGCAGCTGTGCTGGTTTTTGGGGAGCGGATGTTTCAAAACTTTGGGGAAATCCGCAGAGAGCTATTGACCTCAAAGCCTAAAAAGGATAAAATAAATCAAGATATAGAACACAGTGGGGAATTGGACACAAAATGACGTCGAAATTCCTGTGACTACATAAGAAAGTGATTTAGGAGGAGCAGTTATGCCGTTTGGATTGGATACCGGACCGGAGTCCGTCGTCAGCATCAAGGTCATCGGCGTGGGCGGCGGCGGCAATAACGTGGTTAACCGCATGGTAAAGGCGGGCGTGAAGGGCGTTGAATTCATCGCTGTCAATACCGATAAGCAGGCACTGAACATCTCCAGCGCCAATCAGAAGATCCAGATCGGCGAAAAGCTCACCGGCGGTCAGGGTGCGGGTTCCGATCCTGAGGTGGGCCGCAAGTCCGCCGAGGAGAGCCGGGCCCAGATCGCCAAGGTGCTGGAGGGCACCGACATGGTCTTTATCACCGCCGGCATGGGCGGCGGCACCGGCACCGGCGCGGCTCCCATCGTGGCCGATATCGCCAAGGAGGCCGGGATCCTTACCGTGGGCGTGGTGACCAAGCCCTTTAATTTCGAGGGCCGCCGCCGGATGCAGCAGGCGGAGGCGGGCATCGCCGAGCTCAAGACCAAGGTGGACTCCTTGGTCATCATTCCCAATGAGCGGCTGAAGTTTGCCACCGACCAGAAGATCACCTTTGCCAACGCCTTTGAGATCGCCGACGATGTGCTTCGCCAGGCGGTGCAGTCCATCTCCGACCTCATCAAGAATACCGGCTTCATCAACCTGGACTTTGCCGATGTCACCGCCGTGATGCAGAACGCGGGCATGGCCCACATGGGCGTGGGCCGGGCCGCCGGCAAGAACAAGGCGGAAGAGGCCGCCAAGATGGCCATCTCCAGCCCCCTGCTGGAGACCTCCATCGACGGGGCCAAGGGCGTGCTGGTCAACGTCACCGGCAACACGGATATCGAGCTGGACGCGGTGGAGACCGCCGCTGAGCTGGTCCGTCAGGCCGCCCACCCCGATGCCCTTATCATTTTCGGCGCCGCCTTTGACGAGAACCTGGAGGATGAGATTCAGGTCACCGTTATCGCCACGGGCTATGAGGACACCGGCAAGAAAGCCGATCCCGCCGGAAACAAGCCCTTTACCAAGGCCGGGGAAAAGGTGGGAAGGGAGGAGGCTGCCGCCGCCGGAAGCGGGGAAGCCGAGGAAGATCCCTTCGACCAGATCTTCAAAATTTTCAACCGGGACAAATAAGAGAAAAAGAAGCCGCCCCCGCGCTGACGCGGGGGCGGCTGTTTGTCATTTCGGGAGTTTGCTCAGCCGGGCCAGAAGAAGCTGGGCGGCCAGTCCGGTGAGCGCTCCGGCCAGAATGCCCACGATCAAAAGGACGGGCAGGTAAAGGACGAGCTGAGGTGTCCGGGCGATGAGGACGGCCACGCCCATCTGTCCCAGATTGTGAAAAATGGCGCCGATGGCTCCGCAGACCCACAGCTGACGCACCGTGAGGATTTTCCGCAGAAACAGCATGGAGAGGTAGCACAGCAGCCCGCCGGCCAGAGAATAAAAGAAAGTGGAGCCTCCGGCGAAGAGAGAGCCGAGAATGATACGGGCCAGGAGGATCATGAGCGTATCCCCCGGCCCCAGGGCGAACATGGCGTATACGGTCACGATATTGGCCAGCCCCAGTTTCATCCCGGGCACCGGCACCGGAGGGGGAATCTGGGCCTCGGCCACAAAGATGGTCAGTGCGATGGCGGTGAGCAGGGCGCAGGTGGTCAGCCGCTTGGCTTTCATTTCGGGGCCCCTCCTTTCCTGATGAGACAGCATGTGGAAACGGGATCAAACTATCCGACCACGGCATCGGGGCCGTCACCGCTGTCCTGGATCTGAATGACCAGGGCGTTGGGCAGACAGACGATGGGAGCCACCCCGGTCTCGATCCATCCCTGGTGGACGCAGATCTGATCGGGGCAGTCGGCCTCCTTCACCCGAATCTTGCCGGGAGAGACCTCCACGACGTCGGTAATGCCGCTTTTCCCGGTGAAGGTAAGGGTATAGCTCTCCGAGACGGCGGACAGGTCGATCTCCTCCACGGTCTCCCCGTCCAGGGTGATGACAGCCACCGTCCCGGAGGCGGTCCGGCTGAAAAGAAAGACGGCAGCCACGGCGCAGAGGATCAGAGCAGCGGCCAGCAGGGTGAGCCAGAAACGGTTGGAAAGCGGCTTTTTCATGTCATTCCTCCACGATCTGAAGGGTGTAGCCGGCATCCTCATTCCAGGTGAAGGAGTCCGCCAGTCCGCCGGTGAGCCAGATGTTGCGGTCCTCATCCACCAGCAAAGCCTCAAAGCCGGGATTTTCCCGCCAGTAGTCCAGGGCCTTGTCCTTTCCCAAAACAAAAAGAGTGGTGGAGAGAGCGTCGCACAGCGTGCCGGAATTCCCCACAATGGTCACCGACACCAGCCCGCTGCGGGCGGGAGCGCCGGTGGCGGGATCCAGAATGTGCCAGTACCGTATGCCGTCCTCCTCAAAGTAACGCTGATAGCCCCCGGAGGTGACAGCGGCCTGATCCACCAGTTCCAGAACGCCCAGGGAATCCCCGGTTTCGCCCCCGGGATCCTGAACCTCTACCCGCCAGGGAGAACCGTCCGGCTTGGCGCCGACCGTCTGCACATTGCCGCCCAGAACCAGCAGACCAGAGGTCACTCCGGCCTCTTTCATAAGCCGGGCGCACTGTTCTCCGGCGTAGCCCTTGGCCAGGGCGCCGAAATCCAGTTCCATCCCGTCGGGGAGGGTGAGGGTGTTCCCCTCCAGGGAGACGGCGGTGTAATCCACCCGCTGGAGAAGCTCAGACAGGGTGCCCTCGTCCGGGATCTGATAGCTGTCTGTGGTAAAGCCCCAGGCCCGGAGCACAGGGTAGAGGGTCACATCCAGCGCCCCGCCGGAGCGGTTTCCCACATCGATGGCCTCCCGCAGGAGGGCGGCGGTATCATCGCTGACGGTCACCGGCGTCCCGCCGCTGTGGTTGACGGCCCACACTTCGCTGTCCTCCCGGGTCACCGACAGGAGCTTTTCCAGACGGTTGATCTCGTCGTTGGCGGCGGCCACTCCGGCCTGAGCAT
>JAQXNP010000160.1 GCA_029098065.1 Clostridiales bacterium
CCCGGCAGGAGATCCGGCCCCCCCGGGCATCGATCTCCGCCCCCAGCGCCCGCAGGGCCATCAGATGCAGATCGATGGGCCGCGGCCCCAGCTCACAGCCCCCCGGATAGGACAGCTCTGCCCGGCCCATCCGGCCCAGAACAGGCCCAAGGAAAACCACGGAGGACCGCATCTGCCGCATCAGATCATCTGGCACCTCACAGCCGGTGGGGGCGGAGGCGTCCACCGTCACCGTGTCCCCTTCCCGGTCCGCCCTGCAGCCCAGATGCCGGAGGATGTCCAGGGTATAATCCACATCGGTGAGCCGGGGACAGTTGTGGATGACACTGACCCCGGGAGCCAGCAGGGCGGCAGCCAGAATGGGCAGCACGCTGTTTTTTGCCCCCTGCACCCGGACGGACCCGGACAGGGGGCGGCCTCCTTGGATCTGAAACACACTCATAATTTGCCCTCCCCACGGATTTCTTTCGGGTCATCCTATGCGGGGAGGAAAAACGGGGTGAGCGGCCGGCTTACCGGATCAGACCCTTGAGCACCTCATAGATCTTCTCATTGGCGTCAGGAATCGACATGGCCGACAGCTTCCGGCTCATATCCGCCCGGCGGGCATTGTCCGCCAGCAGCTCCCTGGCCGTCTCATAGAGCCTGGCTCCGGAGCACTCCTTCTCGGGCAGGAGCACCGCGCCGCCCGCGCCGGAGAGGATCTTGGCGTTCTTGGTCTGATGGTCGGCGGTGACGTTGGGGGAGGGCACCAGCACGGCGGGCTTGGCGATGGCCGCCAGCTCGGAGATGGTGGAAGCTCCCGACCGGCAGAGCACCAGATCGGCGGCAGCCATCACGAGAGGCATGTCGTAAATATACTCCCGCACCTCCACGCCGGGGAGGGAGTCCCCGCCCACACCGGCGGCGGCCAGCTCTTTGGTCATGGCGGCGAAGTCCCGGCCCGCGCCGTGAATGTGCCGGAACGGAGCTCCCTCCCGGCTTTCCCGGGAAATAAAGTCCACCATGTACCCGTTCATCACCTCAGCCCCCAGGCTCCCCCAGTAGGACAGCAGAAGGGGCCGGTCATCGTCAATGCCCAGCTTGGCGCGGGCCTCCTGGCGGGTATACTGGAAAAAATCCCCCCGTACCGGGGTGCCGGTCACGACCACCTTGTCCGGGTCATCGTAGTGGCTCCGGCTCTCCTCAAAGCCCACCATCACCACGTCGGTGACTTTGGACAGGGCCTTGGTGGTCAGCCCGGGCACCGCGTTGGACTCATGGACAGCGGTGGGGATGCCCCGTCTGGCGGCGGCCTTCACCACCGGATAGCTGGCAAAGCCGCCGGTGCCCACCACCAGGTCGGGCTTGAACTCGTCCAGGATCTTTTTCGCCTGCCGGTCGGATTTGCCCATGTTGATGACGGTACCCACATTGTGGACGATGGCCGCCGGGGTGAGGGAGCGCTGGAAGTTGGTGATGGTCACCGTCTTCAGCTCAAACCCCTCTTTGGGCACCAGCCGGGTCTCCATCCCTCCGTCGGCGCCCACAAACAGGACGCGGCAGCCCGGGTTCCTGATCTGAAACATACGGGCCAGAGCCACGGCCGGGTTGATGTGCCCCGCCGTGCCGCCGCAGGTAAACAGGATATTCATTCTTTCAAACTCCCCCTATCTGAACACAATCCCCATCCATCTTCCGGAAAACCGGAAGGAATCTCTCATCGGCCGCTTCGGCTCCGCATTGCCGCGGAACCGGTCTATCCCTGCTTCGGGGCCGGGATCTGGCGGGACACTCCCAAAACAATTCCCATCTCTATGAGCTGGATCACCAGGGCCGTGCCGCCATAACTGAAGAAGGGCAGGGACACACCGGTGGTGGGCAGGAAGTTGGTCACCACCGAGATATTGAGAAACACCTGGGCTGCCATCAGAGTGATGATCCCCACCACCAGAAGAGACCCGAACCGGTCCCGGGCGTGGAGGGCGATCCAGTATCCCCGGACGATGAGGAGCATAAACAGCAGCACTACCACACAGGCCCCCACCAGCCCCATCTCTTCACACCAGACGGAGAAAATGAAATCGTTCTCCGCCTCGGGCAGAAAGAGCTGCTTCTGACGGCCCTGGCCGAAGCCCACACCGAACAGCCCACCAGAGCCAATGGCGTACAGGGACTGAATAATCTGATAGCCGCCCTCCTTAGGATAGGCCCAGGGATCTTTCCAGATGTCGATCCGGCCGCCCTGATAGCTGCTGCCCGACATGAACAGCAGCAGCAGAGCGGCCACCCCGCCGCCTCCAATCGCGACCCAGAGCAGCCGGACGCCGCCGGCAAACAGGATGGCCGCGGCCGGGACCAGGATGAGGATGGTGCCCGACATGTGGGGCTCCAGCTTCATCAGAAGCATGATGACCAGCAGGATGACGGCATAGGGAATCAATTCCATGAGGCCCAGGCCATCCAGCTTCTGAAGAAGCGTTCCGGTATAGGTCCGGGTATTGAATGTTTTTTTCTTTTCGCTGCCCCGCTTGGACATGCGGGCGGAGAAGTACAGGATCACTCCCAGCTTGGCTACCTCAGAGGGCTGGAAGGATGGAATGGGCCCGATGGAGCGGATCCAGCGCCGCACGCCGTCTGACCGTTCCGTATGGACCCCGGGGATCAATACCGCCACCAGCAGCAGCAGCGCCAGTCCCAGCACAAAGACCGAGATCCAGCGGAAGGACTGATAGTTCATCTTGGAGACCAGGAACATGATGATCAGTCCCAGCACGGCGAAAAAGGCCTGCCTGAAAAAGTAGTAGGTCGCCGATTTTCCCTCGGACACGGCGGTGGCGTAGGAGGCGGAAAACACCGTGATGACGCCAATGGCGGTGAGAAGTACAACCAGCATCAGAAAAGGCAGGTCAATGGGGCCGCGGGCCAGCTGCTCTTCCATGGTCAGATCCCGTTTCCGTTTCACCACGGCTGTTCACCTCCTGTTCTTCTTTTTCCCCGGCGGACTCTTACACGGAGTAGCGCCCCAGCACCCCCGCCAGGGCCGCCAGGCAGGCCAGAGCGGAAACCGCGGAGAATACCGCCACTACTTTCTTCTCGTTCCAGCCGCACATCTCAAAATGGTGATGAAGGGGGGCCATCTTAAAGATCCGCTTGCCGTGGGTGGCCTTGAAATAGGCCACCTGGATGATGTCAGACAGGGTCTCCGCAATATAGACGATGCCCACCAGGATGAGCACCAGAGGCATGTCGGCGGCAAAGGCCAGACCGCACACCGCGCCCCCCAGGAACAGGGAGCCGGTATCCCCCATGAACACCTTGGCCGGGTAATGATTATAGAGGAGGAAGCCCAGAAGCCCGCCCAGCAGAGCGGCGGAGAAAAGGGTCAGCTCCCCCATGCCCCATTTGGCGGTGGAGATCAGGAAAAACAGGGCCACCGGCACCGTCACCGAAGAGGACAGGCCGTCCACTCCGTCAGTGATATTGACGGCGTTCACGGTGCCCACCATGACAAAGGCGGCAAAAACCATATATAACGGCCAGGGCAGCGGGATGGACACCTGGACAAAGGGAATGTACAGATTGGGGGAGAGATAGCCCTCATAACGGAGCAGAACGGTCATCAGAATGGCCGCCGCCAGCTGAAGAAGGAACTTCCACCCGGCGGTGAGGCCGGTATTCTGATGATGGACTACCTTCATGTAATCGTCGATAAAGCCGATCACGCCGAAAACCAGGGCGAACAGGAACACATACACGGCTCCCCGGTCCCCGCTGCCAAAATACCCCCAGCCCAGAACCAGCACGGTAACGGCGATGGCAATGATAAACATGAGCCCGCCCATGGTGGGGGTGCCCTGTTTGGACATATGCCAGGTCGGGCCGTCCGTCTTGATGGACTGTCCGGCCTTGAGCCGCCGAAGGGCCGGGATCAGGAGCTTTCCCAAAAGGGCGGTGAGGACAAAGCTCACCAGGACTGTCAGAACGATCTCCAACAGAGTATCTTGCAGCGAAATCATGGTTTGGACCTCCAGATTTTTTCTTCCGGGGGAATACATCCTTCCCGCCGTGCACAAGCGGGTATTGTATCACAATTTATTTCAAATGACAACCTTTATTGAAGTACTCCGCCACCAGTTCCCGTTCATCCATGTGGCGCTTTTCCCCGTTTACTTCCTGATAGGTCTCATGGCCCTTCCCCGCCAGCAGAAGGGTGTCCCCCTCCCGGAGCATGGCCAGGGCGGCCCGGATGGCCTCCGGCCTGCCGGGCTCCACCAGTCTGGGGGTTTCAAAACCATCCATCCCCTTCAGGATATCGGCGATAATGGCCTCCGGCGCCTCCGTCCGGGGGTTATCCGAAGTCACCACGCAGAAGTCGGCCAGACTGGCGGCAATGGCCCCCATGACGGGCCGCTTGCTCCGGTCCCGGTCCCCGCCGCAGCCGAAGAGGCAGATCAGGCGTCCCGGCGTAAAGTCCCGCAGGGCGGTAAGGGCGTTCTCCAGGGCGTCCGGGGTGTGGGCGTAGTCGATGATGACAGTGCCCGGGCCGGGGGTGGGGACCACCTCCATCCGGCCCTTGACGCCGGGGGCGGCGGCCAACGCGGCGGCGGCGGCCGCCAGGGGGATGCCCAGGGCGCAGGTACAGCCCAGGGCGCACAGGGCGTTGTACACGCTGAAGCCCCCG
>JAQXNP010000161.1 GCA_029098065.1 Clostridiales bacterium
CCCTTAAAACATTCCCAGTATACTCAGACCATGAGGTGACCGGCATATGTACAACATTCTCATCTGTGACGATGACAGGGACATTGTCTCCGCTCTGGACATCTATCTCTCCAGCGAAGGATACCAGACATTTCTTGCCTACGACGGCCAGCAGGCTCTCCGGATGGTGCAGGAAAATGACATCCATCTTATTCTCATGGATGTGATGATGCCAAACCTGGACGGTATCCGGGCCACAGCCCGGCTGCGGGAGAGCTGCAATGTGCCCATCATTCTCCTCACCGCCAAAAGCGAGGATGCCGACAAAGTGCTGGGACTCAACATCGGGGCCGACGACTATGTGACCAAGCCGTTCAACCCCATGGAAGTGATGGCCCGGGTCAAAAGCCAGCTGAGGCGTTACACCACCCTGGGCGGCCGGAACATCTCCGGTCAGGATGACGGGCTGCTGAAAAACGGCGGCATCGCCATGGACGACGCCGCCAAAACCGTCACGGTGGACGGCGAACCGGTGAACCTGACTCCGCTGGAATTCAGCATCCTCCGGCTGCTGCTCCGTCATCCCGGGCAGGTGTTCTCCACCGCTCAGATTTACGAGCAGGTGTGGAACGACCCGGCCTACGGCTCGGAGAACACGGTGGCCGTCCATATCCGCCACCTGCGGGAAAAGCTGGAGATTGACCCCGGAAACCCCCGGTACATCAAGGTCGTATGGGGACTGGGCTACAAAATGGAGAAGATCTGAATGGTAAAACATGATTTTCGGGAGCGGGCGTGGGTCAAGGCCATCGCCGTTGTGCTCTTTATCGCCTGCGGCGTGGGGGCCTGCTTCAGCTGGATCTACTGCGCCATCTACTGGAACGATCTGTTCGGCGCCGCGGACTACACCAGTTCCCCCGCCTACGTGCAGGCCATGAACAATCAATACGGCCGGCTGATGGAGCTGTGCCGCTACGAAGAATCGCTCCGCGCCGGCAAAACCCTGAGCTATCTGCAGGAGCAGGATTACCAGACATGCAGGTCCGAGCTGTCCTCCGACGCCACCAACTTCCGCTACATCGTCCGGGACAACGCCACCGGCGAGATCCTCTTCAGCTCCATGGGGGAAACCAGTATGGACAATGTGTCCGAGGTCCATCTGGCCTCCCGGGACTGGGGCGAGCAGTGGTTCTATACCGAGTATGACAGCGGGGATGGGATGTACCATTACTACGACGCCTATGGCGACCTCATCCACATCTCCGCCAGCCCCGACGATGATTTCCTCACCCCCACGGATCTCGCCATCGAGTTCGGGGTCGATAAAAACCTACCGGTATCCGATGGCTTTTCCCAGGCCCAGGCCGCCTATGTCCGGGGAGATGTCCGCTTCCTTTACGCCGCTGCCTCCTTCACCGCCGGACTTCTGATCCTGGCCGTCTTTCTCCTGTGCTGCGCTGGGCACCGGAGGGACTGCGACGGCTTTGTGCTCAACTGGCAGGACCGGATCCCCTATGACCTCTATCTGGCCCTCTCCCTCACCGCCCTCATTCTCTGTGCCTGTGTGGTAGTGTCGGAGTTGGATGTGCTGTACGACTCCTATTTCCAACTCCCCAGCTCCCATTTCCCACAATTCCTGCTGTGTGTCCTGCTTACGGCGGTCTTTTTTGCCCTGGCCTCGGCTCTCCTGATGACCACCGCCAGCCGTCTCAAGGCCCGCGTGATCCTGCGCAACACCCTCATCTGGCGGCTGCTGTGCCTGCTGGGCCGTGGGGTCCGGCGGATCGCCCGGGGGCTGAGAAGCTGGGGCGGCGCCGTGTTCGGGAACTGGAGCCTCACCCGGCGGGCAGTGCTGGGCTTTCTCCTCTATTTGCTGGGCACGGTACTCACCGCTCTCACTGTGATTCTCATCCCCTTCTATCAGGGGGCAGTGCTGTTCCTGCTCTGCCGGTGGATCAGGCAGTGGAACGCCGTCCGCGCCGGCACCCGGGCCATTGTAGGCGGGCAGCCGGACACCGTCATTGATACCGCCGGGATGAAGTTCTTCCCCGACCTCCGGGAGCACGCCGAACAGCTCAATGACCTGGGCGGCGCCATCAACTCCGCCGTGGAGGAGCGGATGAAATCGGAGCGGATGAAGGCCGAGCTCATCACCAACGTCTCCCACGACCTGAAGACGCCGCTGACCTCTATCATCAACTACGTGGATCTGCTGAAAAAAGAGGATATCCAGAATGAGACCGCACGGGAATACATCGATGTGCTGGATCGGAAGAGCCAGCGGCTGAAAAAGCTCACCGAGGATCTGGTGGAGGCCTCCAAGGCGTCCACGGGAGCTCTGGCGGTCAACCGGGAACGCCTGGGGGTGGCCCAGCTGATCCATCAGGCTCTGGGCGAATACGCGGAGCGGTTTTCCGCCGCCTCCCTCACCCCGGTGGTGTCCCTGCCCGAGGACGAGGTTTTTGTCAGCGCCGACGGCTGCCATCTCTGGCGTGTTCTGGACAACCTGATGGGCAACTGCGTCAAATACGCCATGCCCGGCACCCGGGTGTATCTGGACGCGGCAGCCTGGGACGGACACGTGGTCATCTCCATCAAAAACATCTCGGCCCTGCCGCTGAACATCCCGCCCGAACAGCTCATGGAGCGCTTTGTCCGCGGGGACGAAAGCCGCACCACCGAGGGCTCCGGCCTGGGGCTGTCCATCGCCCGGAGCCTCACCGAGCTCCAGGGCGGGACCTTCCGGCTGGAGGTGGACGGAGACCTTTTCAAGGCCGTGCTCTCTTTTCCCCAGATCCCATAAATCAAGCAGGCCCCGGCGGGATCACTCCCGCCGGGGCCTGTCCGTTCCATATTCAGTCCAGCAGCTGGATGGCCGCGCCCAGCATCCCCTTGCCCACGTAAGTGGCCAGAGTGCCGTCCATCCTGGCGCTCCAGATCTTCCGGCAGCCGGGGATGGCCGTCTGAATCTCCCGCTCCAGTTCCTTCATTCCCTCCAGATTTCCGCCGTTCTCCACACCCAGGTTGAAGACCTTATGATCCCCCAGGTGGGCCTTCACCAGGTCGATGAGCTTCCCGGGGACCTGCCGGCTCCCCCGGACCTTGGCCACGCTGGTGAGCTGGCCGTCGTTGCTGAACCCCACCAGAGGCTTGATGTTCAGCAGCGTCCCCGTCAGCGCCGTAATTTTGCCGATGCGGCCGCCCTTCTGCAGAAATTCCAGAGTGTCCACTGAAAAGTAGGGATGGGTGTCCCGGAGGAGCTGGGGAATGCGCCGGTGGATCAGGGTATCCCAGCTCATGCCCTGCTGGATATCATCCCAGACCTGAAGGACCACCATGCCGATTCCCAGGGCGCCGCTCCTGGTATCAAAGGGCACCGCCTCCAGATCCCGGCGCTCCATGCACTGCAGGCGGATCATATTATAAGTTCCGGACAATCCGGAGGACAGAGGCAGGGCCACCACCCGGCGGTAGCCGTCATCCCGGATCCGGTCCAGGGTCTCGGCCACCCGCAGCATATCGGGCAGGGATGTGCGGGGCAGTTCTCCCATCGCCTGACGGCGGTAAACCTCATCGGCATCGATGTCCTCCCCATCGCTGTAATCTCCGTCCACGCAGGAAATGCGCAGCGGGACAACATAGATGGGTTTCCCGGCACGATACTCCGCCGACAGGTCGGCACAGGAGTCCACCAGGAAGGCGATCTTTTCAGGATTCAATCAAAATACCTCCATCGGTTGACACCGGCCCGGCGTCACCGTATAATAATTAGCAGCAATAAATAGATAACAATGTTATGTCACGCCGCCCATTATTATAGTCGGCAAAATCTGGTCTGTCAAGGAGGGAGAGTCTTGGATTATCAAACCCGCCGTCAGCTTCAGTCCGACCACACCCGCCGGGCCATTCTGGACGCCGCCGCCAAACTCACCAAGGAAAAGGGATTTGAAAAGGTGAGCGTCCGGGATATCTGCCGCTGCGCCGGCGTGACCACCGGGGCGTTTTACCACCATTTCGCCTCGAAAGAGGACTTGCTCAATCAGGGCTTTGCCTCCATGGACGCTTTCATGGAGCGCACGCTGGAGGGCAGCGAAACGCTGCCCCCCCTGGAACGGCTGGAAAAGCTGCTGAGGCTCTACGCCGCCTTTATGGAAGATCAGGGATGGGAAACTGTGGCCCTCTACTACGGCCGCCGTCTGGCCGATCCGGCCGCCGAGTCCATGTCGCCCAGCCGCTATACCCTCCGGGCCATGGCCGACTGTCTGAACACCTTGGCCCGGCAGGGCATTCTCTCGCCCGATTACGCCCCCCAGTGGACGGCGGAGTTCCTGTTCCGGCATTTTCGGGGTGTGGTCATCGACTGGATCCTCCATCGGGGCTCCTATCCATTATGGCCCAGATTGAATCAGGATTATCAGCTTTTCAACAAAGCTTTTCGGGCGTAGCGCGTCTGTTTTCCTCCTCCGCACATAAATCCATGCCCCCGCCTCATAGTGTTGAGGCGGGGGTGATTTTTTGAGCCGACTGCTGTCCAGACAGGCTGTACGGGAGATCCTGACCGGAGCCGCCCTGCTGTGCTGCGCCCTGGCCCTGGTCTGCTGGCCCAGAGAGGTCTCCGCCTCTGTGAAAAGCGGTCTGGAGCTTTGCTACAATGTCATCATCCCGTCTCTGTTCCCGTTTTTTATCCTCACCTCTCTGGTCATCTCCCTGGGACTGGCCGGTTATCTGGGCCGGCTTCTGGAACCTGTCATGCGCCCCCTCTTTCTCCTGGGAGGCAGCTGCGCCGCCGTCCTGGCCCTGGGATTCGTGGGAGGCTACCCTGTGGGGGCCCGGGCCGCCCTCACCCTCTATGAATCCGGCCAGTGCAGCAAAACCGAGGCGGAACGGCTTCTGGCCTTCTGCAACAACTCCGGCCCCGCCTTTATTCTGGGGGTGGTGGGAGCGGGAGTCTTTGCCGACAGCCGGGTGGGGGTGCTTCTCTGCCTCACCCACGCCGCCGCGTCGATCTGCGTCGGTCTCCTCTTCCGGTTTTACCGTTGGAGGGATCCCGCCTCCCGCTCGGAGCGGGTCGTCCGCCCCATCGCGGTCCAGCGGTTTTCCGCCGCCTTCACATCGGCGGTAAAGGACGCCCTGCAGTCCATTTTGAATATCTGTGCGTTTGTGGTCTGCTTCACCGTCATCATCCAGCTCTGTTTCCGCTCCGGCATCCTCCCCGCTCTGGCGGGGCTGCTGGGAGAGGCTCTGGCTCCCCTTGGCTTCACCCCGGTGTGGGCCGAACGTCTCCTCACCGGAGCGCTGGAGATCTCCTCCGGCGTGTGGTCTTTGGCGGGGGAGGGCTCCCTCTCCGGCCGGGTCTCCATGGCCGCTTTCATGCTGGGCTGGGCCGGGGTGTCCGTCCACTGTCAGGTCCTCTCCTTTCTGGGGCAGAGCGGGCTGAACGTCCGCACCTATATCGGGGGGAAATTCCTCCACGGACTCATCTCCGCAGCCCTCATCGCCGGACTCTTCCGGCTGTTCCCCCAGGACGGGGCCGTGTCATCCTACCTGGCCTGGCAGGTGGCCGGCATCGCCGCCACAGATTTCCACACCGCTCTCACTGTATCCACCGCGGCCGCCTGGGTCATTTTTCTGGCTTTCCTGGCCGCCGCCGCGGCGGGCATCAGAAAGGCCCGGCGGCGGACCTGAAGGGAACCAGCGCCAAAGGACCGGCCGGCGGATCTCCGCCGGCCGGTCCTTTTATGATCTCTCTTTTCCCGTCCGGATCAGATGTCCCTCCTGAACGGCAGCGAAGGCGGCGGCGGCTCCCGCCGGGATCACCGCGAGATCCGCCGGAATCCGCCCAAGGGCCAGCGGTGTCAGGAAGAGGAGCAGTCCGGTCAGCTTGTTTGCCGGTGTGTGCAGCAATACCGCCTGACGCCGGAGAACATATCCTGAAATCAGATTGACGGCCCGGATCCCGGCGATCCCGGCAGTCCAGATCCACACCCAGAGCGGAAGCCGAAGCACCGGCAGCAGTTTGAACTGGCAGACCCCTGTGAATATCAGATCGGCGGCACTGTCCAGCCGGGCCCCCGCCTCACTTTCCGTGTGGGTTCTTCTGGCCACCGTCCCATCCATCATGTCCGTCACGCCGCAGAAGAGGTACAGCACAGCAAACCCGGAGGAAAAGGGCTTTGTGAACAGAAGGGCCAGCGACCCGGCGATTCTGGCGGCAGTAATTCCGTTGGCCAGAGTTATGACGTCCCCCTCCCTTCTTCTCAACTGTTCAGTGTACCGCATTTGCCCGGTCCGCACAAGCGGCGCCGGTCAAAATTTGTCTCACTCCAAGTGTGGATCGCTCTCCTTTTTAAAATTTTTAACTCGCAGGGCAGTGCTGTTCTGGGCTGTCCTTTTTGCGGAAGGAAACGCGCTGCAGCGTGCCAAACGAAACGGATGAATGCCTCATATCAGCACAAAAGGGAAAGGGGACCGGCAAAATCAATGAAAGAGCGCCCGGATTCCGCCGTACAAACAGCAGCTTTCCGGTGTCCTTTCCTCTTGTGTTTTGACAAGAAATTTGGTATGATAGTTCGTAATTATTTCGACAGAGGAGCGAGGACCATGATGGTATCAGCTGCCCGGGAGGGCGTTTACTACAAAAACGGCGGGTTTATCCCCGCCAAGGACGGCCCAACGGCGGGTCTCAGCGAACATACAGGCCGGACGGGCACAATGGCGTGGTCCATCCTCTCCGCGCACAACACCAGCGGCGACATGTCCCGCCTGCAAATCAGATTTGACGCCATGGCGTCTCACGACATCACCTACGTGGGCATCATCCAGACCGCCCGGGCCTCCGGCATGCGGGCCTTCCCGGTGCCCTACGTGCTCACCAACTGCCACAACTCCCTGTGCGCCGTGGGCGGCACCATTAACGAGGACGACCATCTCTTCGGCCTGTCCGCCGCCAAGAAATACGGCGGCGAGTTCGTCCCCGCTCATCAGGCGGTGATCCACTCCTATATGCGGGAGCGCTACGCCGCCCCGGGGAAGATGATCCTGGGCTCCGACTCCCACACCCGCTACGGTGCCTACGGCACCATGGCCATCGGCGAGGGAGGCCCCGAGCTGGCCCGCCAGCTGCTGAGCAAGACCTATGACATCTCCTATCCCCCGGTGATCGCCGTCTATCTCACCGGCGCCCCCCGGCCGGGCGTGGGCCCCCACGATGTGGCCATCGCCCTGGTGGGCGCCACCTTCAAGAGCGGGCTGGTGAAAAACGCCGTGCTGGAATTCTTCGGCCCCGGCGTGGCCAATCTGTCCATGGACTACCGCTCCGGCATCGACGTGATGACCACCGAGACCGCCTGTCTCTCCTCCATCTGGTGTACCGACGAGACCACCAGAGCCCATCTCACCGCCCTGGGCCGCGGAACGGAGTACAAGCCCCTCTCCCCCGCCGACGGGGCCTACTACGATGGCCTGGTGGAGATCCGTCTGGATGAGGTGGAGCCGATGATCGCGCTGCCCTTCCACCCCTCCAACGCCTTCCCCATCCGGGAGTTCAAGGCCAACCTGGACGATCTGCTCCATCAGGTGGATGTGGACACCGCCCAGCAGCTGGAACTCAAGGGCCCCGTTCCCTCTCTCCGGGAGAAAATCGTGGAGGGAGACTTTATCGTGGATCAGGGCGTCATCGCCGGCTGCTCCGGCGGCACCTACCAGAACCTGGTCCGTGCCGCTGAGATCCTGAAGGGCCGCTCCACCGGCTCCGGCCCCTTCTGGCTGTCCTGCTATCCCGGCTCCATGCCCATCATGCAGGAGCTGACCCGGAAGGGCTACATCGCCGATCTGATGGCGGCGGGTGCCTCTGT
>JAQXNP010000162.1 GCA_029098065.1 Clostridiales bacterium
GTTCTTCAGCTTTTCCACCGCGCCCCGGTTGAGGCCGTAGCCCTCCTCCAGCCGGTTGGGGATATAGGGGATCACCTTCCCTCCCTCTCCCCGGAGGAAGCTGGTCATCAGGCAGGTGGCGGTGATGCCGTCCACATCGTAATCGCCGTAGACGGCGATGGTCTCTCCCCGGTCCAGGGCCCGGCGCAGGCGGGCCGCCGCCCGGTCCATGTCTTTCATCTCCATGGGATCGTGCAGAGGGGGATCCTCATAGAGAAATTTCCGGGCCTGCTCCGGGTCGCTCCATCCTCTGGCGGCCAGCACCTTGGCGCACAGAGCGGGAATCCCGGCATCCCGCAGGGGGGCGTCCTCCCGGCGCCCGCCTGTCTCATTCCATTGCTTGTATCTCATGGGCATTCCGCCCTCCGAATATAATAATTTAACTTTTATTATATCAAATCCGGGGGTCGGTGGCAACGCACACGGGAAATAATTTTGGGGAAAACCTTCCGGGATTCTCAGTCCCCGCAGCCCAGATACAGCCCGATGAGTTCGATGGTGGCCTTCAGACCCAGCCAGTGGGTGCGCTCCATCCCGTGGGAGGCGTGGACGCCGGGGCCGATGAGGGCGGCCTTCGCATCCTGGCCCGCCTTCCAGGCCACGGCCACATCAGAGGTATAGTGGGGATAGACGTCGGCGGCGTAGTCCACCCCCGCCTCCTCGGCCAGTGAGATCAGCCGGCTGACCATCTCGTAGTCGTAAGGCCCGGCGGAATCCTTGACGCAGATGGACACCTGCTCCTCGGTGCAGCTGAGCTCCTCCCCGATGCAGCCCATGTCCACCGCCAGCAGCTCGGAGAGGTTCCGCGCGAAGGTGGCTCCCCCATGGCCCACCTCCTCGTAGACGGTAAACGTGACCTCGGCGTCGTACCGGGGCCGCCGGCCCTTGTCCTTCAGAATCTTCAGGGCGGTCAGCAGGCAGGCGGCGCTGGCCTTGTCATCTAGGAACCGGGACTTCAAAAACCCGCTCCCGGTGACCACCGTCTTGGGGTCGTAGCAGACATAGTTGCCCACTCCGATGCCCAGGGCCTCAACGTCCGCCCGGCTGCGGACGATCTCATCCAGCCGCACATACATGTTCTTCTCGTCCCGGACCCGGGTGTGGGCATCGTCCTCCACGTGGGCGGCGGGGGAGAGGGAGAGCACCGTTCCGGTGTATACCTTCCCCTTCCGGGTATAGATGCGGCAGTACTCTCCGTCCAGGGTGGGCATCAGCGGCCCGCCGACGGGCGTGATGAGCAGCTTGCCGTCGGCGGCGATGGACCGGACCATCAGGCCCAGCGTGTCCACGTGGGCGCACAGCCCCACCGTCCGGCTGTGGTCCTCCCCGGGGACCAGCACCGTGAGGTTTCCCTTCCCGCTCCTGCGGGTCTCGTAGCCCAGCTCCCGGGCGATGGCCTCAGCGGCCTCCGCCGCCCGGCCGGTGAAGCCGCTGGGGCTGTCCTGCGCCAGCAGCGTTTTGGCATATTCCATGGCGGTGTCCCGATAGGGCTCCACATTCCATTTCCCCATTTGAAATTCCTCCCCTGGCAGGTTATAATAATGCTCTGATATGATACCACACAATGCGGGGTGTTTCCACTTATGGCAGAAGAAAAAACCAATGTAATGCGGCTCCTGGATCAAAAGAAGATCCCCTACACGCCTCACCAGTACGACATTTCCGACGGCGCTCTGGACGCGGTGACGGCGGCCCGGCGGCTGGGGGTGCCGCCTGAGACCTGCTTCAAAACGCTGGTGACCGCGGGCGCCAGCAGAAAGAACTACGTCTTTGTGGTGCCCGGTGAAAAGGAGCTGGATCTGAAGGCGGCGGCCAAGGCGGTGGGGGAGAAATCCATCGAGATGATCCGCCAGGCCCAGCTGCTCCCCCTGACGGGTTATGTCCACGGCGGCTGTTCCCCCGTGGGCATGAAAAAACGCCTTCCCACCATCATTGACGCCAGCGCCGAAGCGCTGCCCGAAATGACGGTTTCGGCGGGCAGAGTGGGCCGTCAGGTGACGCTGTCGCCCGGGGATCTGGCCGCCGTGACCGGCGCCTCCTTTGCCCCGGTCAGCAAGTAAAAAGCGGCTCCGGGCGGGCGCCTGCGCGCCTGTCCGGAGCCCTCTGCGTCTTATTCCTCCCAGGTGAAGTTTTCCTTTCCCGCCAACCGTTCAAACTGGTATCTGACGATCCCCAGATCGATTTTGGAATAGATCCCGCCCAGGTCCTCCAGCTTCACCCGGTCTCCCCGCCGGGTCAGCCGGAAGCTCTGCTGGTTGATGGCCGTGGGAGCCAGCTGGGCGCCCAGTGCCCCCCGCCGAAACCACTCCGGGGCCTCCCCTACGCCAGGGCAGAGTTCCTCCAGCGGCTTGCTCTTGTGGGGAACCCCCTGTTTGATCCCGTAGCCCAGGGCCACCACGCACGCCAGTCCGTCGCCCGGGGCCAGCCGCCGCTCCACCGTGTCCCTCCGGAAGGTGCCCGCCACCCAGCAGGAGTTCAGACCCAGTTCTGCGGCCTTGAGCACCAGCCGCTGGCCGTAATAGCCCAAAGTTTCCTCCCAATTGGGGACGTTCCGGGGCCCCGCCAGAATCAGATAATTGTTCACTCCGCTGAAGTGCCCGTAGCGGGCCTCCAGCCCCTGGAACGCGGCGGGCTCCTCCGCCATCAGCCGGATATGCATCCCGCTCTCGGCGTTGACCTGTTCCGCCTCGGCCTCCAGCGCCGAAATGACACCGGCGGGCAGGGGCCGGTCCGTGTACCGCCGCACCGACTGGCGGCTCTTCATCAGCTCCAGATCATCCATTGAACTCCCTCACGATCCGTTGATTTTTCTTTTTCAGTATACCAGAGATCTCTCCGGGAGAAAAGCGCGGATCTTTTTCTTTTTGTCCTGATTTTGGCCGGAACTTTTTTCCCGTCCCGCCGTCTAAGAAAGAAAACCCGCCCGGGACTCCCGAGCGCCCAGGATATCCCGAAAATTTATATATGGAAAAGGAGAATCCCCATGAATCCCAAACGTCTGCCCGCCGCCGCTCTGGCTCTGACCCTGACCGCCGCTCTGGCCCCCGCCGCTCTGGCCGAAAGCCCCGAGCCGGTGATCGCCCCCCGGCCCCAGACTTACGCCGCCGTCCTCACCCTCAACGGGGAGACGCTGGACACCTCCGGCATCCCCGCCGCCGATGCCGGCATGATCCCCATGCGCCTGCTGGCCGAGTCCGACTACGGCTTCGCCCAGTGGTATCCCGAGGAGCACCAGAGCTTCTTCTCCCTGGACGGCAACTCCATCCTGGTGGATTTCTCCGACTGCTCCGTGGCGGTCAACGGGGAGACGCTGGAGGGAGTCAAAGCGGTGCTCACCGCCGGAGTCACCTTCCTGCCCGCCCAGGTCGTCGGCAGTCTGGAGGGCTACGGTGTGGAGCTGACCCCGGAGCCCGACTCCGGCCGGGTGGACGTGACTTCCCCCAACGCCCTGCCCCTGACCAGGCTGGCCCGGCAGATCATCTCCGAGGCGGAGATGGCCTGCAGCTTCAAAAACTCTGGCGAGGAACTCCGGGAGTACATGGGCATCGACACCGGCAACTTTGAGGAGATCGTCTCGTTCTCCCCCATGATGATCAACGCCGACACCCTCATCCTCGGCCGGTACGCTGAGGGGGCGGACAAAACCGCCGCCAAGGAGCAGCTGGAGGCCTGCCGGGCCGCCACGGAGCAGTCCTTCGAGCACTACCTGCCCCACCCCTATGAACTGGCCCAAAACGGCCGGGTGGTGGAG
>JAQXNP010000163.1 GCA_029098065.1 Clostridiales bacterium
TTTTCACACCTGGGGGTCCCCCCCGGCCCCGGTCCCTTTCACAAAAAATAAAAAACCACCGAGCCGGCCGCCCATTTCCGGGCCGCCCGGCTCTTTACTTTCTGGCTGGGTTCTCCCTGTTTACAGCTTTTTCACGCGCCCCGGAACTTGCGGGGAAAGAGAGCGGATGAACTTATCCGCACCGCAGACAGCAAGGCCACAGGTGATCCGTTTGAAACAGGACCATGTGCCATGCGGACAAATGTCTCCGGCCCGCCGGCGATTTCCCCTTGAGCTTTCCCTTCTGTTCATGGTAGGATGGAACCGGAAGCACCGGTCCGGAGGGCTCAAGGCCCGCCTGCGTCCATGGGCAGCGCCTCAGTATTTTCGTCCTTTCATCGCGTTTTCCACCTGAAGCATGTCCTCGTCCGTCTTCTGCATGGAAATCAGATTATAAATTGTGTCTATCACGGCCAGCTGGGCAATGCGGGAATCCAGGCCGATAATACGGTAATGAGTTTCGTTGGACACGGTGTGAAGCGATGTATCAGAGAGCTTGCTGAGCGGGGAAACGCCGATAATTGTATCGCCAAAGGTTGCCCCTTCCGAGATATATTTCCCCATAATCGGTGGGGTAAGACGAACCGAAGACGCAAAATCCCACACCATATCTTCACCCTGACTGCGAGAAAAGGAAGAGGGCAAAACCGCTATGATCCTGCTGCACGCCGGTCCCTGGTATGCTGAACTCTCCCCGGGATACGGATGAATACCTGAAAGCTGACTTATGAGGAGGAAAACATTCTGCGAAGCCCGGCGGCTCCCGCTGATTTGGAAAAGAGCGCCTGTGTCCATGGGACACCCATCCCGCTTCCTCCCAACCGGACGGTGGCTGGATGTTTTTCCTTTGCGGGAAAACGTATCTCCCGCCTGTGAATAAGCCGGCGTTTCAAAACCATATCCACGGCCCGTTGAACCGGGCTGCCTTTTATGCAGCCAAGCAAGACCGGACCCATGCGGTTGGTATGCCGGAAAATCACGGGGAAAATCTTCCGCTTTCCTTTCGGATCACGGTGCGGTGCTGCCTGACAGAAGCCGCTATTTTTCAAAGTTTCTGCGTGGAACATATCGGTGAAACTGCCATGCCGCTGGCCTTCAGGCTGCACACCACGTTTATAGAACCGAACTTTTTCCGATTCCCATCGGGAACGATCGGGAACAGGATTGCCGGCATATTCCCACGGGAAAGTTGCTCCCGCCGGGGCCCCAACTGCCGGGATCTGATGGCCAAGGCAGGCGTGCGGGGGAAAGACATCGCGGCGTTGGCCATGGGCGCCATGCTGTCCGGTGACAGCGCCCCTGCCGTTGATCCCGGGAACTGTACGCTCTGGCCAATGTCGATCTCACATGCTTCCCGAAATCAAGGTCCACTCCGCCATCGCGGGGTATGTGCCCCCCACGGCGGCGGAGACCGGTCTTTTCACCGGTACGGTGGTCGTGGCGGGCGCCGCCGCACCGCCATGGAAGTCCATGCCACCGGCGGCGCAAATCCGGAAACCATTCCCAAGTTCCCGGAACAGGGCATTGCCGCGGTGGGCACCGGGGTCGCCATTGTGGATAAGAAACTGCTGGAACAGGACCACTACGCGTGGATTGCGGCACTGGCCCGCAAGCGCTTGAATGTAATCCGGGCGCTGTGAGTGATAACGTTTTTGACAGAAAAAGGGAAACACAAAAGATGCTGTGTCTCCCTTTTTCTGCGATTTTTATTCCTGATCTTAGGTCGGCCCATGGTGTTGTTGGACACTCGGCCGATATGATGCGTCAGGGCCACGCCGATGCCCAATCGCTGCGGCAGAGAGCGGCGGCAAACAACACTGAGCTGATCCCCCAGGTCACGGGATAGGCGCTGAAGACTACGGTGATGTCGTGGAAAAAGGACACCATCACCGTGATGTAGGCGATCCGGAAAATACACCATACCGACAGAAGGACAACCATGGGGGTCATCGCCCGTCCCGCTCCTCGGAGTGTGGCCGCTGCGGCATGAGAAAAACCCAGTAAAAAATAAAACAAGGCCTCCAGCCGGGCCTGACGGACACCGAAGGCCACGACTTCCGGATCCGAATTAAACAGCTGTATGAGGAAAGGCGCAGTCAGAAAGAAGATCAGTCCCACCGCTTCGGCCAGGGCGGAGGTCATAACCGTCCCCACCCGGGCGCCGCTGTGGGCCCGGTCGGGCCGTCTGGCCCCCAGATTCTGGCCGATAAAAGTGGTTATGGCCAAGGACAGGCTGGAGATCGGGAGAAAAACAAAACCCTCCACTTTAAAATAGCTGCCGCAGCCAGCCATAGCGCTGTCTCCAAAGGCGTTGATATTAGCCTGCACCACCAGGTTGGCAATGGAGATCACACTGTTCTGCACTCCGCTGGGCAGACCCAGGCGGAAGATATCTTTTAAAATAGCGGGATGGAATCTGAGACCGTTCGGACGGATCCGAACCACGAAACGCCCGCTCATCAGGTAGGCGAAGCCCAGGGCGGCGCTGAGGGCCTGACCCAGTACAGTGGCCAGAGCCGCTCCCGCCACGCCCCAGTCCAGTACCGCCACAAAGAATAGATCAAGAACGACATTGACCACCGAGGCGGTCACCAGGTAATAGAGCGGATGACGGCTGTCTCCCAAGGCTTGAAAGATCCCGTTGGCAGTGTTGTAAAGAACCAGAGAGAGCAATCCGGCGCAGTAGATGCGAAAGTAGATTACTGATTGCGGAAGAACATTGTCCGGGGTGCCCATCCATCGAAGAATAGTGGGAGTGAAGCAGACTCCAAAGATGGTCAGCACCAAACCTGTCCCCAAAGAAAAGACCACCGTGGTATGGACCGCCCGATCCACGTTTTCCTGGTCTCCGGCGCCGTAATAGCGGGAAATAATGACACTGGCTCCCATGAAAGCCCCCTGAAAAAAGCCGATCAGCAAGTGGCACAGGCTTCCCGACGAGCTGACTGCCGCCAGCGCGGCCTTGCCGCAGTAATTGCCTACAACCAGGGAGTCTACCGTATTATACAGCTGCTGAAAGAGATTCCCCAGGAAAAGAGGCATGGCAAACCGGATCAGGATCTTCCAGATACGCCCTTCCGTCATCAGTGTTTTGCTTTCGTCCATCTCTCTCGCCGTCCCCCGTTGTACGCCTTGTTCTGACTTTACCACTCCGCTGAGGCCTTGTCAACGCCGCTGGGACGGACTGCGGCTATTTCAATCCGGGGAAAACTTCTATGTGGCACAATGCCCGGCGTTGTGATATACTACCCTTATCAATTCTGAAAATGGGGTGGTTTTCGATGAGGCTCTTTGAGGAGACTGTGGACTCCCAGGTCCTCTTCCGCGGGAAAATCATCACGGTGCGGAAAGATACCGCCCGGCTGGAAAATGGAAAGCTGGCCTCCCGGGAGGTGGTGGAGCACCCCGGCGGGGTGTGCGTGCTTCCCCTGGAGGCCGATGGCACCGTATATACCGTCCGTCAGTTCCGCTATCCCTTCGGCCGGGTCGTGGAAGAACTCCCCGCCGGAAAACTGGACGGGCCGGAAGATCACCGGGCGGCCGGTCTGCGGGAGCTGTCCGAAGAGATCGGCGCCCGGCCCGATGAGTTCATCTATCTGGGCTGCCTGCTGGCCTCCCCCGGGTTCTCCACTGAAGTGCTCCATATGTATCTGGCCCGGGGGCTCCATTTCGGCAGCCAGCACCCGGACGAGGATGAGTTCCTGGAGATCCGGCGGGCGCCTTTCCGGGAATTGGTGGAGCGGGTAATGTCCGGAGAAGTGGAGGACGCCAAGACCGTGGCTGTCGTGCTGAAGGCCCAAGAGTACCTGCGCCGTGAGTCGGAGGTGGCGAAATGAGCAAAAAGATCCTCATCGTGGAGGATGAAAAGAATATTGTGGACATCCTCTCCTTCAATTTGAATAAAGAGGGCTACGACACTCTGGAGGCCTATGACGGGCAGGCCGGACTGAAGCTTGCCCTGGAGGAGAACCCGGATCTCATCCTGCTGGATCTGATGCTGCCGAAGATGGACGGCTTCGACGTGTGCCGGTCCGTCCGGGAGCACAACCGCTCCACCCCCATCATCATGCTCACCGCCCGGGAGGAAGAGAGCGACAAGGTGCTGGGGCTGGAACTGGGGGCGGACGATTACATCACCAAACCGTTCTCCATGCGGGAACTGCTGGCCCGGGTCAAAGCCAATATCCGCCGGACGGATATGCTCACCGCACAGCCGGCGGCCCCGGAGAAACCTGACTCGGGCCGGATGGAGCGGGGGCGAATCCTCATTGATTCCACCCTGATGATGGCCTTTAAGGACGGACGGGCCCTGGATCTGACCCAACGGGAGTTTGAGCTTTTGAAATTCATGGCCGCCCAGCCGGAAAAGGTATTTTCCCGGGAGGCCCTGATGGAACACGTGTGGAATTATGAGGGTTATGTCGGTGATGTACGGGCGGTGGACGTGGCCGTGCGCCGTCTCCGGGAAAAAGTGGAAGATGACCCGGCCAACCCCACCTTCATCCTGACCCGCCGGGGGCTGGGATATCTGTTCCGGGCAAGCTGACGCCCTTTTTCCCGTTCTGCACACCTGTTTTGAGCCCGGCGCGGCCGATCACAAAATCTTTTCCCGATGAAAGGGGGCGGCCCCGTGTTCCGCAGCCTTCATATGAAGCTCATGCTCATCATGACACTGCTCATCGTCTCGCTGATGACGGTGGTGGGGGCCTTCCTGGTCAACTCGGTGTCCGGGTTCTACATGGACCAGTTCTATTCCCAGATGCAGGAGGTCTTTCAAAACGACACCCAGTTCTTCCACGACCTCCAGAACGCCGCTCCCGGTGAGGAAAACGGAGCCGAACAGATCGGGCAGATGCTGGATACCTATACCGGAAATCTGGGCATTGACGCCTCCACCCGAAACTACTATGTGCTGGACGGCTCCACCGGCTCCTATCTGTGCGGTTCCAGCCAGGAGGCCGAAGCCCTCCCCATGACCCACAACCTGTCCGCCGCTCTGGCGGGCGAGGTGGGAGATGAGTCCGACGTCTCCGCTCCCTACATGGACGTGGCTATTCCGGTGGAGCGGGGAGGCGTTGAATATGTCATTTACATCAAGGATAACAAGCAGACGGTCCAGAACCTGAACAGTGAATTGATCACGCTGATTCTGGAGTCGCTGGCCTTCGGTCTGGCCATCTCCGTGCTGCTGTCCTTCCTGCTGTCCAAAACCCTGATTACTCCCATTGAGCGGCTGACCGAGGGCGCCGAAGAGGTGGCCGCCGGAGATTTCTCCCACAAGCTCCATGTGGAGTCCCGGGATGAGATCGGCGTACTCACCGCCACCTTCAACAGCATGGCGGAACAGCTCCAGAACACCATTCAGGAAGTGGAGAACGAACGCAACAAGCTGGGCACCCTCTTCCTCCATATGACCGACGGCGTTGTGGCCTTTGACCGGCGCGGCGAGCTCATCCAGTCCAACCCCGCCGCGGAGGAAATGCTGGGCCGGTCCCTGCCCATTGGAGGAGAGGTGGACTACGAGACTCTCTTCGGAGATATTTCCCCTCTGGACGCGGTGCTGGAACCCGGACAAAAGGGATATCTGGAGGCCAGCCGGGAGCAGGGCGGCCGGAGCCTGGAACTGCTGCTGGCCCCCTTTGATAAGGATCATCAGGCCGGCGTGCTGGTGGTCATCCACGATGTCACCGAGCAGCACAAAACGGAGGAGATGCGCAAGGAATTCGTCGCCAATGTCTCCCATGAGCTGCGTACCCCCCTCACAAACATCCACTCCTACGCCGAGACTCTGGTGGACAATGCCGGGGACCTGCCTCCGGACACGGAGAAAAACTTTCTGAACGTCATCCTCAGCGAATCCGACCGCATGGCCCACATCGTTCAGGATCTGCTGACCCTGTCCCGTTTCGACTCCGGACGCAGCGAACTCAACCTCACCGCGTTTTCTTTCTCCGAGGCGATTGAGAGCATGGTCAACGCCAACCGCATGGAGGCACGGCGCCACGGCCATACCCTCACTGTCAGCCTGGAACCCGGACTGCCCGATATTGTGGGGGATCGGGAGCGGCTCACCCAGGTCATGATGAATGTGGTATCCAATTCCATCAAATACACCCCTGACGGCGGCAGAATTGAGGTCTCCGCCGGGCGGATGGGAACTGACAAAGTCTGGCTGGAGGTAGCTGACAACGGCATCGGCATCCCGGAGCAGGACCGGGGCCGCATCTTTGAACGCTTCTACCGGGTGGACAAGGCCCGTTCCCGGGAGTCCGGCGGCACCGGTCTGGGACTCTCCATCGCCAAAGAGATCGTGGACCGGCACCAGGGGGAGATCAAAATCGTGGACAGGGATACCCCCGGCCTGACCATCCGGGTAGAACTGTGGGTGGAGGGCCCCAGACATGGCCGGGCGTAAAATCAGGCCGGCAGCGGCCCACGCCGCGGGGAAAGTGCGGCTGATTGAACTGGGAAAAGATGTCCTCATCGCCGCCCTGGCCTGTTCAGCGGTGTTTTTGTCCACAAAGGCCTCTCTGTTCAGCGGTCTGCCCCTTCTGGCTGAGCCGGCGGCCACCGCCGCCCCCACCGTCCGCCAGCCGCAGGAGGCCGTGAGTCCCTATCTGGTGGCCGTGCGCAACGGCCGGGGACTCTATGGGGCCTCCTATGACGATGTCCTCGTGGGCAGGGTCTTCAATCAGGTGTCCGCCTTCTTTGCGGAAGCTTTTTCCACCGCCGGGGCCCCGGTGTCCATTTCGGAGAAGGAGTGGCGGGAGCTCCTGGAGTCCCCGGGAGTCTACTGCGCCTTTCAGGGGCAGCCGCCGCTGTCCGCCCTGTCAGCCTGGCTGGGCGGCGGGGATTTTTCAAACGGCGGCAGCGCCCAGACCCTGCTGCTGGCCTGGGACGGAACAGATGTGCGCCTGAGCTGGCAGGACGGCACGCACTGCTGGTCCGCGGTCACTCAAGTGTCCTGGCAGAATTCCCTCGAGGAAGTCCTAGATGAGTTCAATCCGAACGGGGCCGCCTTTGCCTATACTCTGGCGGAAAGCGACGGCACCTATGACACGCTGGATCCCTATGTGCTGGTGTCCATGACGGTCCCCCAGCCTGAAATCTACCATTCCTCCAGCCCTGATCTGACCGGAGACCGGGACACACTGGAGCGGCTGATGAATGCCCTCGGCTTCCAGTCGGGGGGCGGAGCTGCCTATGAGACTTCCGAGGGGCTTACCGTCAGCGAGGGAACCGACCGGCTCCGGGCGGGCCGGGGCGGGGCGGTGCTCTATCACGCCGGAGGCGACGAGAGCCGCTACCCGGTGGCCTGCGCCGGAGAGACCCCCACCGCGGTGGAGGCCGCCGGAGCGGCCTGGGATCTGCTGAACCGGGCCGCCGCTGATTGGAAGGGGGAGAGCTCCTTCGTTCTGACTGGAGTGGAAAAGACGCCGGAGGGGTGGACCGTGGAATTTCACTACCGCCTGTCCGGCATCCCGGTATTGACGGGTGAGATGGGCAGGGCCGCGCAGTTTGTGATAGAAGGCAGACAGATCACAGACTTTTCTCTGCTTCTGCGGACCTATACCGCCTCAGGGACCTTTTCCTCGATCCCCCGGGAATATCTGGCGGCGGCCGCCCTCCGCTCCATGCCCGATGCGGGGGGAAAACTGACCCTCTGCTACAGCGATACCGGCAGCGAAACCGTCTCTGCCGGATGGCTGGCCGCTGATTGACAAAGGAGGACCTCCATGCGCTGGTCCAAAATTAAAAACATCATCATTCTTCTGCTGGTCATTGTCAATGTGTGCCTGCTGGCCATGGTGGGCCTGCGGGCCTGGCAGACCCGGAAGAGCGACCGGGAAACCCGGGAGTGGATGGTGGCTGTCCTGGCCAAAAACGGCATTGAGTTCCTTCCCGACGAAGTGCCGGGGGTTATGCCCCTCACCGGGGCCCGGGTGACCCTCTCCGGCTTGGAAGCGCGGGAAGCCGCCGCTTTGGTGGGTGAGATCACGGATACGAACACTGCCGGCTCCCGGACCACCTATGAGGGTTCTCTGGGCACGGCGGTGGTTTCCGACTCCGGCGAGATCGAGATCCGCATGGTTCCCGGCGCCCTGGCTCTGAAGGGGGATGACCCCGGCCAGCGAGGGCTGGAACTGCTGGAACAGCTGGGGCTCCAGATGGAGGAAACCGGCCGGGAGACCGGTTCTGATACGGTGAAGGTGACCTATACCCAGTTCTGGGACGGCGCGCCTGTCCCGGACGTGACGCTTACTCTGATCTGGCGGTCGGGAAGCCTGGAGAGCCTCAAAGGCCGGGCTCTGCGGGGGACGTCAGAGGCCGTGATGGGAAACTGGATGGACGCCTCCACCGCCCTGGCGCGGTTCCTGGAAAACATCAATCAGCAGGGTTATGTCTGTTCCCAGATCACCGAACTCTACGCCGGGTACACGGTCAGCGGCACCACAGAGGTTACTGTCTCCCCCACCTGGTTCATTGAGACGGACACTCAGCCCCAGCGCTTTGCGGTGGATGCCGCCTCCGGGACAGTGACAGCGGACGGATCATAAAAAAGCCCGGATGCGCAGTGCATCCGGGCTTTTTCTGTTCTCCGGGCGCAAAAGGGCCCCGGAGAGACAATTTGGCTGTTTTCGGAAACCGTTCCCCCATTCCCGCCGGTGGTGAAGGGGGTTTTATCATGTCATCATATCTGACAGAACACTATCAGCTGCATACCTGGGAACCCGGGGACGATTTCCTGAGGACGGAGTTTAATGAGAACTTTGAGGCGCTGGACGGAGCGGTATCGGAAAAATGCGGGATGGTCTTCGGGACGTATACCGGCAACGGAGGGTCCAGCCGGAGCTTTGACCTGGGGTTTGCGCCTTTGGCGGTCTATGTCTGCGCCCGGAACGGCACCGCCGGCACCGACGTCAGTTCCGAATACGTCTATGGCGGACTAGCACTGAGAGGCTCACCGGTGATGCGCAGCGATACCTCTGTGGTGACGGTCACTGACACCGGCTTCACCATCGCCGCGCCCAACGGGTACACCCGAGTCAATCAGAGCGGCAAGATCTATCACTATTTCGCGGTGAAATAAACGAGGAGAAGCCCCCGCCGGAATGGCGGGGGCTTCTCTGCAACTTCAGACGAAGCGAACGTTCAGGATACGCTGATTAGAGAATGTCGCACTCGTTGGAGGTCTCCACGATGATGGCCACGATCACAGTGTCGGAACCAGTGGTCTTGGTGACCACGGCGGCATTCTTGTAGCCAGTGACGGAGTCAAAGGCGTTGACACCGATCTCGGAACCAGCAACATCGTCGTCAGCGTTGACGTAGACGATGACGCAGTCATCATCCAGAGCCAGGGTGGTCTGGGTGGTGGAGTCGCCGACATAAGCACCAGCAGAACCGGTCTTGCCAGTGAAGTAGGTCAGAGTGCCATCGGCCTCATTGTACTCCTTGACGTACACGCCGCCAGTGGTGATCTTGGTAAGATCAGAGACGGCATAGGTCGCGTCAGCAGCGGGCTCGAAGGAAACCAGATCGCCAGTGGCCAGGACAGCGGCGGCTACGTTGACAGTATAGGTATCGTCGTTGGAGGCCACGCTGTACTGATAGTAGTAGCTGTCGTCAATCTCCACACGGCCATTGGAAGCGGTGACAATGCCGTACACGGTAGTGTCGGTAGCACCGGCGGGCGTGTTGCCCAGGTCGGCGAACACAGCCACAACCTTGCCGTCAGAGTTTGTGACAGCGGTGGTGATGGTGGCGGTGAAGCTGTCCAGGCTGCGGATGCTGTAAGCTTTGTACTTGGCACCGCTGATGGCAGTGTGAGTGCCGGCAGCAACATTAGTAGTGGAAGTCTCAGCGAACAGGACGCAGTCAGAGGTGGTTACACCGCCGCCGAAAGCCTTGGTCTTCTCGCTGTAAGTCTTGGAGGCGGAAGCGGCGCTGCCCTTGATGGTGACAACGGCGTCATCCGCGGAGCCAGTGTAGACGATAATATCGCCCACGGAGTAGCCGCTACCAGTCTTCACGGCGCTGTCATCGGAGACGGTGATGACGGTCTTTGTGCCGTCAGCGCCCATAACCTGGAGCTTGAGAGCGTTGAAGGTGGCACCGGCGGTGTTGGCAGCATCGTTCACATCCAGAACCACGGAGTAGTTGTTGGCAGACTCAGAGGTCTGAATAGCGGCACCCACGTAGCCGTTGACCATGTAGAGGTCGAACTCTTCACCGATATCGGTATCAGCAAAGGTGGTGGTGGGAGTCTCATCGGGAATGGCAGCCAGCAGAGAGGCCTTGTTGTAGAGGGTGTAAGTGGTGCCATCCACAGTGACGTTCTCATAGGAGGTGACGCCGGCGCTGGTGGTAGTCTTGTAGCCGGAAACCTTGCCGGAAATGACTTCGGCCTTCTCCACGATGGAGTAAGCGTCGTCGTTGGTGGCACTGGCGGCGTACAGAGTGGTTACGACCACCACATCGCCCTTGGCCACGCCCTCATAAACCTCGTTGTCGGCGATCTTGAT
>JAQXNP010000164.1 GCA_029098065.1 Clostridiales bacterium
TCTCATCGACAAGCCCAACTCCGGCGTCTCCGACAGCCGCAACCGCGCCATGGATCAGGCGCAGGGAAAGTACCTCCAGTTTCTGGACGGAGATGACTGGCTCACTCCCGATGCCACTGAGACCTTTGTTCACACGGCGGAGAGCACAGGCGGGGATCTTGTCATCAGCCATTTTTACCGGGTGGCTGGGGATCGGGTGGCTCAGCGGGGGCATATCAAAAAAGAGGCCGTCCTCACCCGAAAGGACTTTGCCGAACAGATGATGAAGGCTCCGGCCAACTACTACTATGGTGTCCTCTGGAACAAGTTTTTCCGCCGCTCCATCGTGGAGGCCCATCATTTGCGCTGCGCCGCGGAGGTCAAATGGTGCGAAGACTTCCTCTTCAATCTGGATTACATTGAGTATGCCCGTCTGATCGCCGCTGTACCCAAGCCTCTTTATTATTACCGGAAACGGGAGGACAGTCTGGTCAATACCCAAGCCTCGCTACGGACCACCATCGCCACCAAGAAGAGCACCTTCGCCTATTACAAAGAGCTTTACCAGAAGCTGGACCTCTATGAAGAACAAAAGGCCAATGTCTACCGCTATCTGATCTCCGCCGCCGTGGACGGAACGGTCACTCCCCTCTCACCAAAATTGGGTCAGGAGCGGGAAAGCGGCAGCCTCCTGTGACAAAAAAGTGCCGCTGACGCTCCCGTCAGCGGCGCTTTTCTCACCTGTTTTCAATCTTCTCCCGGATGAGCCGGCCCATCTCCCTGGTGCCGATGGCCTTTTCCCCCGGCTTGGCGATGTCCGGTGTCCGCCAGCCCTCAGCCAGTACGGCGTCCACCGCCTGCTCGATGGCGTCAGCCTCCGCCGCCTTCTGGAAAGAGTAGCGGAACATCATGGCCACGGAGAGGATGGTGGCGATGGGATTGGCCTTATCCTGCCCGGCGATGTCGGGTGCGGACCCGTGGATCGGTTCATAGAGACCCGGGGCCCCGTCTCCGATGGAGGCGGAGGGCAGCAGGCCGATGGAACCGGTGACCATGCTGTCCTCATCGGAGAGGATATCACCGAACATGTTTTCAGTGACCACCACATCAAACTGGCCGGGAGCCCGGACGATCTGCATGGCGCAGTTGTCCACCAGCACGTCCTCATAGGCCACGTCGGGGTACTCCTCCGCCAAACGGTGCATAACGCTCCGCCACAGCCGGGAGGTCTCCAGCACATTGGCCTTGTCCACGCTGGAGACCTTGTGCCGGCGCAGCCGCGCCAGTTCAAAGGCCCGGCGGCCGATGCGCTCGATCTCCTTCTCGGAGTATGCCATCAGATCAGTCGCTTCCACGCCCCGGTCCTCGGTCTGATACTTGTCCCGTTTGCCGAAATAGATACCGCCGGTGAGTTCCCGAACCATCATCAGGTCGATACCCTGCTCCGCGGTCTCCTTTTTCAGTGGGCAGGCGTCCGCCATGGCCGGGCGCAGAACGGCGGGGCGCAGATTAGCATAGAGCCCCAGATCCTTCCGGATGGCCAGCAGTGCGGTTTCGGGCCGCTGCTCAGCGGGCTTGTCCGCTCCCCACTTGGGCCCGCCCACGGCGCCCAGAAGGACCGCGTCACAGGCCCTGCACTTCTCGGCGGTACCGTCTGGATAGCTCTTCCCCACCGCGTCGGTGGCACAACCGCCCATCAGTACATCCACATATTCCACCTGATGGCCGAATTTCCGGGCCACGGCATCCAGAACGCCCACGGCCTCGTTCACCACCTCGGGGCCAATGCCGTCGCCCCGGATCAAAGCGATTTTATAATTCATTTCGCCACACCTCTGGCTTTCAGGGAATTCAGCAGTCCGCCGCTTTTGATAATACCCTCAATAAACTCCGGGAAGGGAGCCGCCTGCCAGGACTTTCCCTGTGTGTCATCGGTGATGACTCCAGTGGCGAAATCCACGCTGACCGCGTCTCCGGGAACGATGGCCTCGGCGGCCTCAGGGCACTCCAGGATGGGCAGGCCGATGTTGATGGAATTGCGGTAGAAAATGCGGGCAAAGCTCTTGGCGATGACGCACTTGACGCCGCTGGCCTTGATGGCCAGAGGGGCGTGCTCCCGGGAGGAGCCGCAGCCGAAATTGGCGCCGCCCACCACAATGTCGCCCTCCTCCACCGTTTTGGCGAAGTCGGCGTCAATATCCTCCATACAGTGGGAGGCCAGGGCCTTGGGATCGGGGTCGTTCAGGTGCCGGGCGGGAATGATGACATCGGTGTCCACGTTGTCGCCGTATTTGTAAATTTTCATATTCATTTCGATCCTTTCACTGGTCTTTGACGGAACGTTCTCTGTTCAGGAGAGGGAGGCGGGGTCCACGATCTCCCCTGACACAGCGGCGGCGGCAGCCACCGCAGGATTGGCCAGAATGATCTCAGAATCGGTGGGACCCATACGGCCCACAAAGTTCCGGTTGGTGGTGGAGACACAGCGCTCTCCATTGGACAGCACACCCATGTGGCCGCCCAGACAGGGCCCGCAGGTGGGGGTGGATACGGCGCAGCCGGCGGTGATAAAGGTCTCGATATAGCCCTCCCGCATGGCGTCCATGTAGATCTGCTGAGTGGCGGGGATGACAATGCAGCGCACCCCGTCATGAACCGTCCGCCCCTCCAGAATGGCGGCGGCCTCCGCCAAGTCCTTGAGCCGGCCGTTGGTGCAGGAACCGATGACCACCTGCTGCACCGGAGTACCGGCCACCTGATCCACCGTCCGGGTGTTGGAGGGCAGATGAGGCAGAGAGACGGTGGGCCGCAGTTCGGACAGATCAATGACGACTTCCCGGGTGTACTCGGCGTCGGCATCGGCCTCTACCCCCTCCCAGGGGCGCTGCACCCGGCCCTCCAGGTAAGTCCAGGTTTGATAATCCACCGGGAAGATGCCGTTCTTGGCCCCCGCCTCGATGGCCATGTTGGAGATGGTGAAACGGTCATCCATGGAGAGTTCGGCCACGCCCTCCCCGGCAAACTCCAGGGACTGATAAAGGGCTCCGTCCACCCCGATCAGCCCGATGAGATGGAGGATGATATCCTTGCCCCCCACATACCGGGGCAGCTTCCCCTTCAAGGTCACCTTGATGGCGGACGGCACCTTGAACCACAGACTGCCGGTCGCCATGGCAGCCGCCATATCAGTGGAGCCAATGCCGGTGGAGAAAGCCCCCAGCGCCCCGTAAGTACAGGTGTGGGAGTCTGCGCCCACAATCACCTCGCCGGGGGCGGTGAGCCCCTGCTCGGGCAGCAGGGCATGCTCAATCCCCACTTTGCCCACATCAAAAAAGTTGGTGATGCTGTGTTTTTTCGCGAATTCCCTGGCCTGTGCGCACAGTTGGGCGGACTTGATGTCCTTACAGGGGGTAGAGTGGTCCAGCACAATGGCAATCTTATCCCGATCGAAGATCTGGGTCAGCCCCGCCTTTTCAAATTCGGTGATCGCCACAGGGGCCGTGATATCGTTGCCCAGCACCAGGTCCACCTTGGCCTCCACCAGCTGTCCGGGTTTCACCTCACTGAGTCCCGCGTGCTTCGCCAGGATCTTTTGGGTCATGGTCATTCCCATCTTTGGGTCCCTCCTTGTTCATTGTTAGGTACAGTATGACACTTTTTTGCCCAAAAGAATGTAAAGTATGATATAATTTGAATGAGGTGTGGCGCCATGAAAACAGATTGGTCCCCTCTTGCCGAGGGGAGACCTGCAAAGACTTACTCGCCCGGGCAGTTTATTTATCTGCAGGGCACAGACGCAAAGTATTTTTACTACCTGGCCGAAGGTACCGCCCGGAGCTTCATCAGTTCTTCTGAAGGCTCTGAGCGGCTCCTAACCGTCCATCATACAGGCGATCTGATGGGGGAGGCCTCCTTTTTCGACCAGTGTCCCCGGGTGTCTTCAGCTGTGGCAGTCACAGTATGCAAAGTTGTGTCAGTGGACCGGGCACAGTTGGATCAGGTGTTCCAGAATCACCCGGAACTGGCTTTTCCCATGCTGCGTTACCTGTCCCGGACGGTACGGCTGCTGTCGGGCCATGTGGATGACATCTCCTTCCGCCCCGCTGACCGGCGGGTCGCCCGCGCGCTGCTGGATCAGGCTGGCCCGGATGGGATGATCCGCTGCACGCAGGAGGAGCTGGGCTCCGCTGTGGGAACCAGCCGGGTAACAGTGAGCCGGGTGCTCTCCCAATTCGCCGCCCGGGGCTGGCTGGAGCGGGGCTACCGAAATCTCCGGCTTTTAAACCGGAACGCTCTGGAGGAATACGCCGATAGCGATGACTGACAATTATCTTTGCTTTCCAGAGCATCTGAGCCCCAATTTTTAATCGGGAAAGGAAAACAGTTTTAGTAAAATACCGTTTGGGCGGAAATCTCCCCTGGAAAGACGGCGATCCTGCCGTGAATCTCAAGCCTGTTCACCGGTTTCCGTGTTGACAGAACAGCTGGTTCCCCGCAGGCCGTCCCCAAAACATCCTTCAAAATCAATCTATAATGAAAAGGATGTTTTTCCCTGCGAATTGGTTTCTGCTGTCCCTGATCGCAATCCTGTTCTGGAGCGGTTCCGATCTTTTCTCCAAAATGGGCTCCGGATCTGATGACATTTACAGCCACAAAAATGGTCTTGGCAGTTGGTTTGGTCATGGGCAATCACGCCCTCTTCCTCATTGCCGCCGGCAATCCCTTCTCCCTGAGAGACATCGTGACCTATTTGCCCGCCTCGGCCATGCATGTTTTGTTCATGATCCTGAGCTATGTGGGACTGCGGTACATTGGGCTGTCCGTGTCCTCCCCCGTCTGCAACTCCTCCGGAGCTGTGGCCGCCGTACTGTGCTTTGTATTTCTGAATGAAACCATATCCGGCCTCCAGCCGCTGGGTGTGGTACTGGTTTGCGCCGGCGTGTTCTTAAAGCGGAAAGATAACGCCGAACGGGCCGCTCAGGGACTGACCACTGACGCCAAGCACTCCAAAAGCATCATCGCCATTGCGTTTCCCTGCTCTACTGTCTGATTGACGGTCTTGGCACCTTTGCCGACGCCATTTTGATGGACGAGAAGCTCAGTATCATCGCCGAGGAACAGGCGAATATCGCCTATGAACTCACCTCCTGGTGATGGCTGTTTTTTCCTTGATTTACCTGGTGTTCATCAAAAAGGCCAAATTTGAGGTTCCTCGGGAAATTCCAAAAATCGGCGCCGCTCTCTGCGAAACGGCCGGGCAGTTCCCCTGTATTTACGCCATTGGATCCAACGCCATTTGGGCCGCGCCCATGATTTCTTCCTACTGTATCATACCTCTGGTGTGGAGCCGCCTTTTCTCAAGGAAAAGCTCACCCAAACCCAGTACGCGGTGATTGTCGCGGCGGCGGTGGGCATCATCATTCTTGGGCAGGCATGCTTTCCTCCCCAACCCGCAAAATGAGAGCCTGGAGATCTTTGTCTCCAGGCTCTTTCCATTTAAATGCCGCCGCAAACGATTCCAAGAATAATTACCGCGCCGGTGATAAAACAGAAGACATACCGGCCCATGGGTTCCAACCATTTTCCGATGGGTTTCTCCCGGCCCAGCTGGACCTGGCTGCGGGCGAAGTCCTTCCCCATGATCCAGAAAAACAGCACCGCGGAGATCAGCGCTCCCAGCGGAATGATGTAAATAGACACCGCGTCCATCCAGGCGCTCACCACATCACCGTTTTCGATGAAAATACCCACCAGGGCGGCGACGGCCACCACGATCACGCTGGACTTTTTCCGCGAGAAGTGCAGCCGCTGCTGAAGCGCCTCCACCGGGGTCTCAAAGAGGTTGACAATGGAGGTGAGTCCGGCAAAGAGGATGGCCACAAAAAAGACGATGGAGAACAGCCGCCCGCCAGGCATGGATTGGAAAATCGCGGGCATGGTGATAAAGAGAAGCGGAGGGCCGGAGCCCGGATCAAAGCCAAAGGCGAACACCGCCGGAATCACCACCAGAGAGGCCAGGATGGCGGCAAGAGTGTCAAAGACGGCGATATTACGGGCACAGTTTACAACGTTCTCATCTTTACTCAAATAGGAGCCGTACACCACTGTACCGGATCCTGCCAGGGACAGAGAAAAGAAACACTGGCCCAGAGCATAAATCCAGGTCTGGGGCTTGAACAGATACTCCCATCTGGGAACAAACAGATACTGGTATCCCTCAAAAGCCCCGGGGATAAAGGCCACGCGAATCGCCATGAAGAAAAAGAGCACAAAGAACAGCGGCATCATGACCTTGTTTATTTTTCGATCCCTGCCGTTACACCGGCGATCATGACGAAGAGGGCAATCACCAACCCCAGCATATGCCAGCCTACGCTGCCGAAGTCTCCTACAATCTGTCCGAAATAGTCCGAAGTGGACTCGCTGGCCAGCATTCCTCCGCCGATGGCTCCCCACAAATAGCGCAGGACCCAGCCGATGACCACAGCATATCCGATTCCGATGGCCAGGGAGCCGATGACGGGAATGATGCCAATATCCTTGGCCGGTTTATTCCGCAGAGTCAGAGCTTTTCGGAACGTACCCAGCGGCCCGGCCTGCCCCCAACGGCCAAAGGCGATCTCTCCCGCCACACCAGTGAAGCCCAGTACGGCGGCACAGATAAAGTAGGCGATGAGGAAAGAGGCTCCGCCATACTTGGCAGTACGGTAAGGAAACGCCCACACGTTCGCCATACCCACTGCCGAGCCGATGCAGGCCAGGATAAATCCCCATCGGTCGGAAAACTGTTCCCGCTGTTCCACAGTGGGAAGTTTGTCGTCAGACATCTGGATCTATCTCCCCTTTCTGGATGAGGCAAAAATTGCAGGAAAAACCGTCCTATTTCCGTCTAGCCCTTCTCACCTCCTCTCCCTCCCAGCGGGCAGAAGGGGCGCCCCACCGGCAGCGGAGGCGCCCTTCTTTTTACAGAATGATGCAGATGAGCCCGCCGGAACCCTCATTGATGATTCTCTGCAGCGTTTCCCTCAGTTTTTCCTGGGCATCCTCCGGCATCCGTTTCAATTTTCCGTTCAGATCCTCACCGACCAGCTCATGGAAGGACTTTCCAAATATGTTTGACTCCCAGATCTTAGCCGTGTCCCCCTCAAATTCCTGGAGCAGATAGCCCACCATTTCCTCCGACTGTTTCTCGCTTCCTACAATGGGGGAAACCTCGGTTTCGATATCCGCCCTTATCATATGTATTGTCTGTTACAAACTGAAGTTCTTCCTCTCCTCCGCTGTATCAGATATTCCTGCGTTTCAGATACTGCCCGGAGGTATACTTTTACCTTCACCTGCGTTTTGTCATCTGTACCAAATACCTCTATATGATCCAACAGCGCGTCAATGATCCCATCGGAGAATCCATCCGAAAAGTTCAATTCCCTGTCAACTGCCTGCCGCAATACTTCAATTGACTGCATCATATCCTTTGTTTTTATTTTTTCCGCCTCCAATTCCTTCATTTTCTTCTGCAGCTTTTCTATTTCTTCATTAAACCGGTCATTTCTCAGACTGAACTCTTTATCAGAAATCCGGCCGTCAATGCTCAAATCCAGAAGTTTGTCCTTTCTCCGCAGGATATCGTCAATACTTGCTTTGCACCTGGCAGTCTCCTCATCTGCCTTTGAGCTGCTTCCAATTGCGGTATAGATCTGAACCAGCTCATGAATGATCTCCGATTTGTGAATGGAAAGCTCCTCCAGGACCTGCTTCATAATATCATCCAGCTCTACCGTGTACAGGATGGGAGAGGTGCAGCCCCTTTTTCCCTTTTTGTTGTACTCCTGGCATTGCCATACCTCTTTGTCCCCGCTCTTATAGCGGTATAGAGAGCGGTAGTAGGGCTGTTTGTGGATCCCGCAGATGATCTTTCCGCTGTACGGATATTTATTCTGATAGCTCGTCTTATTTTCAGAGCTTTGGGCAATGGACCGTTTTGCCAGAATCAAGTTTGCTTTTTCCCACAGCTCTTCCGAAACGATCGGAGGAACCGTCTCTTCATCCTTGTACATAACCCACTCCTCCTGGGAAAAATACTTTCGATCATTTAATTTGTAATCATATTTGCAGCTTTTCCCTCCACAGTAATACCCCTTATATTTAGGGTTGCTCAGAATTCCCCGGATCGTACTGAACGAAAAATCATTCCCCTTTGAGTTCTTGTATCCCAGACCGCCCAAATACGAGGAAATTGTGCGGATCCCCATCTGATGATTCGCATAGAGATCGAAGATCATGCGGACAATTTTCGCCTCATCTTCTTTGATCACCAATTTTCCATTTTGTTTCTCATAGCCCCATATTCTGCTGTTTCCAAGCACTACGCCATGTTCAACCGCTCTTTTAAACCCGAACTTTACCCGCTCGGATATTTTCCTCACTTCGTCCTGGGCAATGCTGGACATAATGGTCAGCCTCAACTCCGCGTCGGGCATGAGCGTATTGATATTATCTGATTGGAATAACACTCCCACGCCATATTTCAGCAGTTCCTGTGTATACTGAATACTGTCGAGCGTATTGCGGGAAAAGCGGGAAATTTCTTTGGTTACGACAAAGTCAAACCGGCCCGCTCGGGCATCATCAATCATACGCAGAAAATTCTCACGTTTCCCCACGCTTGTTCCGCTCATGCCTTCATCAACATAGCCTTCCACAAAAGTCCACTTGGGACATTTCCTGATAAACTCCGAATAATAGTGCACCTGGGCAGACAGGGAATGAAGCTGCTCGTCCTTTTCCGTTGAGACGCGGGCATAGTAAGTAACTCTAAGCGGAAGATCGTAAATGGTCTTGCCTGAATTTAGTTCATTACGAATATTATATATATCCATAGAGATCTCCTTTAACTGCTTTTTGATTCATTTTATTATAAGATCATAATGATGTCAATCTCATTCATTGAAGCATATAGCCGATTAACCCAAAACATCCCCGGTTATTTCAGATGAAACAACCGGGGATGTCTTTTTCGGGAATTCAGTTTTTGCGGCAGAGGAATCAATCATCACGCAGGAATACTTCCCATAAGAACTTCACCGCAGCACACTCTTTTGAAATCTATCAATGTCTCCACGCGGAATATGCAGTCCCTCCTGGAGAAACGTGTCCATGTCCGGATACTGCTCATCAATCGCTGAAAAGGCCTCGTTCAGGTAGGCTTCTTTCGCGAGAAAGACACTTCTCATCACTGCAGCCTCTGCCTCGGT
>JAQXNP010000165.1 GCA_029098065.1 Clostridiales bacterium
CCACGTTGGTGGTGTTGAAGGAACGGACGGAGAGGAAGGCGAAGGTGACCACCAGCATCATGGTAGCGATATCGGATGCCTGGGGCGAGAGATGGAACATGGGGTAGAGCACCGGCTGGAAAAAGAGGAAGGTGACGGCGATAAAGACCAGCCCGACCACCAGCCCCACAAGAAAGGCCAGCAGGTTCAGGGCAAGTCCGACTTCGTATACCGTATCCCGGCGGCCCGCGCCGATCTCCCGGCCCACGAGGATGGCGGCGGTGCCAGAGACGGCGAACACCAGGACAGTGGACACTTTTTCAATGTTGCCCGAAATGCCGAAAGCGGCGAGAATGGCCTGAGAACCGTCCATATGTCCCATGATGGTGGAGTAGAGGGATGTGCCCAGCCCCCACAGCGTTTCATTCAGGACCACCGGAGTGGCATAGCGGACATAGTGGAGGAGCATCCCCTTTCCCGGGCGGAAAAGGGCGGCGGGATTCACCCGGAACTGTTTTCCCAGAAAGGCGTGCCCCACGGCGATGGCACATTCCAGCATCCGGGAGAGAAGGGTGGCCAGGGCGGCACCCTCGATCCCCAGAGCGGGGAGGCCCAGCTTGCCGAAGATGAGCACCCAGTTCAGGAAGGTGTTGCTCACCATGGCGGCGGCCAGAATGCCCAGGCCCAGCTGGGGATTGGCCATGCTCCGGTGAACGCCGATGTAGATCTGGGCAATGGCGTCAAAGAAGAAGGAGAAGGACACCACCCGGGCATACCGGGCGGCCAGAGACACCACCGCCGGTTCGTTGCCGAAGAGGCCCATGAACTGCTCCGGCAGAAAGTACATGACACAGCCGAAGAGCAGGGTGACCCCTCCCGCGATGAAAAGACCGATCCCCATGACCCGGTTGATGGAGTCAAAATCGCCCTTCCCGTAAAACTGGCTGATCAGAACGGAGGCCCCGCTCTGAAAGCCGAAGATCATGAGCTGGATGACGAAAATGGGGATGTTGGCCAGGGTGGCGGCCGCCATGGGGGCCTCTCCCAGCGTGCCGACCATAAAGGTGTCCAGCAGTCCCAGAGAGTTGGTGATGAGATTTTGCAGAATGATGGGGACGGCCAGGGTCACCACGTCCTTGTAGAAAGCCTTGCCCCTCCTCATATATGCAAACAACGAAAACACTCCTTAAATCTGTTCGGCTTATAAAAGACTTCCCCTTCGCCCCATCTCTCCCAGAAGTTCTGCCAGGGTATCCACCTCTTCCCGGGTGGATTCGGGGCCGAAGGAGACCCGCAGGGCCCCCAGACGCACCTTGGGCGGGAGAGGCATGGCGGCAAAGACATGGCTGGGCCTGCCCCGGTGGCAGGCCGAGCCGGAAGAGATGCACACGCCCCGGTCTCCCAGGAACCGCACCACCGACTCCCCGGAAAAAGCGGGCATGGAGATGGGCAGGATATGGGGGGCGTCTCCCCGGCTGATGAGCTCCACCCCTGGCAGGGCGGAGAGGAGATCGGCGGCGTAGTCCTTCACTGCCCGGATGCGCTCCACCGCATCCGGGGCCCACGCCCCCACGGCGGCGGCGAAGGCGGCGATCTGGGCGGTGGCCTCGGTGCCGGGGCGGAGCCCCCGCTCCTGACCTCCGCCCACCATCAGAGGCTTCACCCTGGGGATGAGGGATTTTTTGATATAGAGGGCTCCGATGCCCTTGGGGGCCTCAATTTTGTGACCGGAGACCGCCGCGAAGTCGGCGCCCAGCTCCTTGGGGGTGAAGGGCACCTTCAGAAAGCCCTGGACGGCGTCCACGTGGAGAAGGGCGGGGGAACCGGCGGCCCGGATGGCCTCCGCGGCCTCCCGCACCGGCAGGATGGACCCCACCTCGTTGTTGACCAGTATCATGGAAACCAGAATGGTGTCGGGCCGGACGGCGTCCCGCACCGCCTGGGGAGAGATGTGCCCTTCCCGGTCGGGCTTGAGGAAGGTGACGTCAAAGCCCCCGGCCTGGAGTTTTTTCATGCACTCCAGCACGGCGGAGTGCTCGATGGCGGTGGTGACGATGTGGTTTCCCTTCCGCCGGTTCAGTTCCACGGCGGCGGAGATGGCCCAGTTGTCCCCCTCGGTGCCGCAGGAGGTGAAAAACAGCTCCTCCGGGGCGCAGCCCAGGGCGGCGGCCACCACAGCCCGGTCCTCTTCCCGGCGGCGGGCGGCCTCCTTCCCGAAGGGGTAGCCGGAGGAGGGGTTGCCCCAGCCCTCCAGCATGGCCTGCCGGGCGGCGTCGGCGGCGGCGGGACATACCCGGGTGGTGGCGGCGTTGTCCAGATAGATCACGGGAAAAACCTCCCTTTTCCAAGATCAGAGCGAACCAGAACATTTTAATGCCCGGAGGGCGGAAAGTCAAGGCCGTGCCGGATCGGGAGCTCCCGTTGCCAAACTCCTCCGGACTTGGTATAATGTTTTCAACTCAGACACGAGGTGACAGCTATGAAAACCCCTCTCTCCCCGGCGGAGGTCCACAAGCAGTATGAGGAAGGTGTGACCGCCTTTATCCGGTCGGTTCCCGACGCCACTCTCCGGCTCCGGCTCACCAAGGAGTGCGATGACTTTTTCCGGGCCTGCGCCCTGGGGGCGTGGCAGGCCGACGGCGGTTCCATCACCCCCGGCTACGTGGAGTATTACAACGCCCTCTATCTCCGGGGCAATCCCGTCCCCTCCATCCTCTACTGGGAGCTGTGCACCAGCGTGGCCAATCATCCCGGCTTCCGGGTCCCTGACTTTTTCGCCCGGATGCGGGCGGTGGACAAGGTGTCGGGCACCGGACTCTCCCGCCGGTTTATCGATCTGTTCACCCTGATGGCCCTTCTCTTCGCCGCCGTGGACGGGGTGGTCAGCGATGGGGAGGCCGGCTGGGTGAACCGCTGCGCCGACGCCCTCTCCGCCCTCTGCGACCGGGACGGGCTGGCGGGAGGGAAGGCGCCCCTGGACGCCCGGGACTTTGTCACCGCCAAACCGGCCCCCGCCCGGAGCGAACCCGCCGCCGGGGCCGAAGAGAAAGCCGGATCCCGGGAAACGGAGGAGTCTCAGCCCACCCTGGAGGAACTGATGGCCCAGCTGGATGAGCTGTGCGGGCTGGACAAGGTGAAAGCGGACGTGAAGAGTCTGGTCAATCTGGTGAAAGTCCGCAGGCTTCGGGAGAAAGAGGGCCTCCCCGTGCCGCCCCTGTCCCTCCACCTGGTGTTCATGGGCAATCCGGGCACCGGCAAGACCACGGTGGCCCGGCTGCTGGCCCAGCTCTACCACGCCATCGGCGTGCTCTCCAAAGGCCAGCTGGTGGAGACCGACCGCTCAGGCCTGGTGGCCGGCTTTGTGGGACAGACCGCCCTCAAGACCCAGGAGGTCATCCAGAAGGCCCTGGGGGGCGTGCTCTTTATCGACGAGGCCTATGCCCTCACCAGCCGCACCGGCCAGAACGACTTCGGCCAGGAGGCGGTGGAGGTGCTGCTGAAGAACATGGAGGACCACCGGGACGACCTCATCGTCATCGTGGCCGGATATACCGATCTGATGGGGGAGTTCATCCACTCCAACCCGGGGCTGGAGAGCCGGTTCAACAAATACTTCTACTTTGACGATTACAACGGGGAGCAGATGCTCCAGATCTTCCGGTCCATGTGCAAAAAGAACGGCTATACCCTGGACGCCGGGGCGGAGGAGTACGCCAAAGACTTCCTGAATGAGATGTACGCCAACCGGGACGAGAACTTCGGCAACGCCCGGGACGTGCGGAACTTCTTCGAGCGGGCGGTGGCCCGGCAGTCCGACCGGGTGGCCGGGCTGGAAAATCCGGACAAGGCCGCTCTCATGGCTCTGGACGCCGCCGATCTGCGGCAGGCCGCCGGGGAAGAGCCGGAGCCCTCCGGGGCCGGGGAGCAGACTCCGGCTGACCGGGCGGAAGGCCCGGAAGATTGACGCGCCGCCGCCCCGGCGGCGGAACTGCGGGGAAGCCCCCGCGGCAGCGGAGAGAAAAAGAGACAGCCGCCCGCCGGGCGGCTGTCTTGCTGTTTGAATCCGGTCAGCCGCGCTCGTTCTGGCGGCACATGAGCGCGATGCTCTGAAGGATCAGTTCTTTCTGCTCCCGGCTGAGGGTGCGGAACTGCTCGATGAGTTTCCGCTCTTCATCGGATAAAGGGCAGGGGATAGCGGGAGAGTCGGTAAGTCCGAGAAGGTAATCAGTAGTAACATTGTAGTGGCGCGCGAACTTGACCAGAATATCATAGGGAATGGAACGCTTCCCGTTCAGATAATTCCCCATGGAGTGTTCGCTTACTCCAAATTGGAGTGCCAATGCCTTGACCTTGGTA
>JAQXNP010000166.1 GCA_029098065.1 Clostridiales bacterium
GAGCACGGCTGCGGCAAGCCCGGCTGCACCGTGGGCTGCGACTGCGACCGCTATATCGAGGTGTGGAACAACGTGTTCTCCCAGTTCGTCAACGACGGCGAGAACCACTACACCGAGATGAAGAACAAAAACATCGACACCGGCATGGGCCTGGAGCGCCTGGCCTGCGTGTGCCAGAATGTGAACTCCCTGTTCGATGTGGATACCGTGATGAATATCACCAACAAGGTCAGCGAGATCACCGGCGCCCATTATGAGGAGAGCCATGAGACCGACGTCTCCCTCCGGGTCATCACCGATCACATCCGCTCCGCCACCTTTATGATTGCCGACGGCGTCCTCCCCTCCAACGAGGGACGGGGCTATGTCCTCCGCCGGCTTCTCCGCCGGGCCGCCCGCCACGGCAAGCTGCTGGGGGTGGACCGTCCCTTCCTCTATGAGGTGTGCGACACCGTTATCCATGAGAACGAGGGACATTACCCCGAGCTGCGGGAGCGTCAGGCCTATATCACCAAGGTCATCCGGGTGGAGGAGGAGAACTTCGCCCGCACTCTGGACGGCGGCCTGAAGATCTTCCGCGATATGCTGGAGGAGCACAAGACCAAGGGCGAGACCGTCTTTTCCGGCGCCGACGCCTTCAAGCTCTACGACACCTATGGGTTCCCCATCGACCTGACGGTGGAGATGGTGGCAGAGCAGGGAATGAGCGTGGATCAGGATGCTTTCAAGTCCCTCATGCAGGAGCAGAAGGAGCGGGCCCGCCGGGCCCGGGAGGCCCTGGGTGATCTGGGCTGGGCCGGCATCGAGTTTGGCAAGGACATGCCCGAGACCCAGTTCGTGGGCTATGAGGCCGCCAATCTCACCGGCTGCCCCGCCAAGATCCTGGCCATCGTGGCCGAGGAGGAGCTGCGGGACGAGGTGATGGCCGGCAGCGAGGCCATTCTGGTGCTGGATCAGACCCCCTTCTACGCTGAGATGGGCGGCCAGGTGGCCGATCACGGCGTCATCACCTGCGGCGGCGCCCGGTTCGAGGTCACCGACGTCCAGAAGAACAAGGGCGGCAAGTTCATGCACTACGGCAAACTCACCGAGGGGTCTCTGAAAGTAAATGACGCCGTGACGTGCTCTGTGGATCTGGAGCGCCGGAAGGCCATCGCCCGGGCCCACTCCGCCACCCACCTGCTGGACGCCGCACTCCGCAAGGTGCTGGGTGCCCATGTGCAGCAGTCCGGTTCTCTGGTGGAGCCCGACCGCCTGCGCTTCGACTTCACTCATTTCTCCGCCATGACTCCCGAGGAGCTGACCGAAGTGGAACGGCTGGTCAATGAGGCTATTCTGGAAGGCTATGAGGTCCGCACCGACATTCTCCCCATTGAGGAGGCCAAGCAGCGGGGCGCCATTGCCCTCTTCGGCGAGAAGTACGGCGACACCGTCCGGGTGGTGGACATGGGCAACGGCAAGAGCGTGGAGTTCTGCGGCGGTACCCACCTGGACAACACCGCCAAGACCGGCACTTTCCGCATTAAATCTGAAGCTTCCATTGCCTCCGGCGTCCGGCGGATCGAGGCCACCGTGGGCAAGCTGACCCTGGAGGACATCAATCGCAGCCGGGAGATGATCTTCCGCGTCTCTGAACTGATGAAGGTCAAACCCAGTGAGCTGGACCGGCGGATCGAGCAGCAGATCGACGAGGTCAAATCTCTCCGTCACACAGTGGAATCCTTCCAGGATAAGGAGGCCATGGGCGAGGCCAACCGGTTCCTCATGGGTTCCAAAGAGGTGGGCGGCCTGAGGGTCCTCACCGCCACCATCCCCGACGCCGGTGCCGACCGCCTGCGCAAAATGGGTGACTTCCTCCGGGACAAAGCCCCCAACGGTGTGGCTGTCCTCTCCACTGTCAACGGCGGAAAGATCACCTTCCTGGCCGTCTGCGGCAAGGAGGCGGTAGCCAAGGGCATCAAAGCCGGAGATATCATCAAGTCTGTCACCGCCATCTGCGGCGGCAAGGGCGGCGGCAAGCCCGACTCCGCCATGGGCGGCGGAACCGATGTGCTCAAGCTGGATGACGCGCTGGCCTCTGTGGACGACTTTGTCCACAGCAAGCTGGGTCTGTAACCATGCTGCCCCAGGATCCATTGATTCTCCTCAGCCTGGTCAACACTGCCCTGCGGGACCAGTTTCCCAGTCTGGAGGATTTCTGTGCCCACCACCAGCTGTCTCCGGAAGAACTGACCGCCCGGCTGGAAGCGGTCGGGTTTCACTACGATCCCGCGCAGAATCAATTCCGCTGACAAAAATGAGATGGGACGGGGCCAATGCGGCCCCGTCCCGTTTTTTACTTGCCTTCTCTTCTCTTCCGGTATAAAATGGGGAGAAAAGGAGGGAAACATTCATGTTGATCGATTTTGATTCCATTCCGGAAACCGTGATCTCTCACATGCGGGGCGGCGAAAAAGAGGTCCGGGCCCATATGTATACCGATCCCCTGTGCAAGATTATGAAAGGGACCCTGATCCCCGGCGCTTCCATCGGTCTCCACACCCATGAGACCAACAGCGAGATCATCTATATTCTCAGCGGCACCGGAAAAATCCTGTATGATGACGGCTGCGAGCCGCTGGGCCCCGGCTCCTGCCACTACTGCCCCAAGGGCCATTCCCACAGTCTGATCAACGACAGCCAGGGCGATCTGGAGTTTTTCGCCGTGGTTCCGGAACATGAAAAGGAGGAACATCATGTCTGACTGCCTATTCTGCAAAATCATTGCCGGAGAGATCCCGTCCAGGAAGGTATATGAGGATGATCTCTGCTATGCCTTCCACGACATTGATCCCCAGGCGCCCACCCATTTTCTGGTCATCCCCAAAGAGCACATCCAGTCTGTCTCCCAGGTGGATGAAAACAATCAGGCCGTTGTGGGGCACATTTTCACGGTCATCGCCAGACTGGCCGGGGAGATGGGGATGGAAAGCTACCGTGTGGTTTCCAATATCGGAGATCAGGCGGGACAGAGCGTCCATCATCTGCATTTCCATGTGCTTTCGGGGCGGGATATGACCTGGCCTCCGGGCTGAGGGACGGCCGTCCGCATCCCCCGGAAATTCAAATCTCATAAAAATCCCCTGAGCAAAAGTTCAGGGGATTTTTATCACAATCCCGCACAATTTGGCAGGAGATTTTGCGCTCGGAACAGATCTGCCAAAACAGAATTATTCTGTTATCCTGTCCTCTTACCGGCTGAATATTCAGATTACAGAAATCCGGGCGTCCCGGCCGGCGGGGGCAACCAGCCCCATCCGGCTCAAAACAGGCATCAGCGCCGCCAGCAGGAAGCAGAGCATCGCGGTCTGCACCGGGAGCATCACCAGATTTTTATAGAAACTGACCGTCATGTAGTAGAGATAGCCCTTACTGTACAGGATCGCGCTCCACAGGGAGCCCAGCACCACATTCAGAGCATTGGTGCAAAGCTTGGCCAGGAAGATCCGGACCACCGTCGGCCGTGTCCGGTAGAGAAAGAGCGCGTAGATCAGGGTCCCGATCATGGTGGTGAGGGCATAACCCGGGAAATAGGGCCCTGAAGGGTGAAGCAGAAAAGACACTGTATCTTCGGCAAAGCCGAAGACCAGGGCGGTCACCGGCCCGCATACCACCGCGCACATCGCACGGGCCAGGAAGCCCCAGGTCACCCGGACGCCTCCATCCCCGACCGGAATGGAGGGGATATAGGACAGAGCCACACAGGCGGCGATCATCAGAGCCGCGAAGGCCAATGTCCGGGGCCGCCGGAAATCCTCCGCCGCGTCACGCCAGTAGGCGGCAGAAAACGGGGTACGGTACAGGGTTCGATTTGGAGCTGACATAAAAAATTCCTCCTTCTGTGTTACCGGCAGCCCTCTCGGGATGCCGCACAGAGGAGGACAGGATGCAAGCCGCCCCATGCGGCAGCGGGATGCGGGATCAGCACTGCGGCGCCATGCGCACTTTGTCCGGCGGACAACTCCCCGTCCCGCCGACACTAAGCCCCTCCGGGCTGTGACACGCTGATCCCTACTCTGCCTTTGTTTGTCTATCATACTCCATACAGGCTGAAAAAACAAGATGCTTTTTCAGCCCGCATAGGTCTCTTATCCCAATATGCCCATTCTGACCAGCTCATCATAGCCATAGAGAACATTCAGCACCTCCAGCAGCCCGTTGGCGGTGAGATGCTCCGGCAGATCCAGCCGCCGGAGGAGCGCTTTCCGCTTCTCCCCGGCGTCCGGGCCGCCGGAGAGTCCGGCGGCATAGAGATCCCCCTTGGTGATCTTCCGGCGGGGTTCAGGCTCCGCCCCGGTCTCATCCAGGAAGGTCGCTCCCGCCTGCCGCAGAACCCGCTCCAGGATCTCGGGGGGCATCCCCTCCACGCCCAGCTTCCCCTCCTTCCCCGGCCGGCGCTTCCGGCGCTCTTTGCCATACCGGTCAGGGATATAGGCGTGCTTCACCAGCGCCGGGTCAATGGCCCCCTTCAGATGATTGCGGATCAGGAATCCCGCCCCATCGGAGTCCGTGAGAATGATGAGTCCCTGTTTTTCCGCCAGACGTCGGAACAGGGCCAGCTTCTCCTCATTTCGAAAGATTCCGAAGCCGGAGGTCTCCAGAATCACCGCGTCCACCACCTGGGAGAGGGCGTTTTTGTCGTAACGCCCCTCCACCACGATGGCCTCTCTGATCCGCAGCATCAGCCGTCCAGCCCCAGAGGAAGAATGGCGCAGTAATCCTCTGCCGTACCGCCGTTCCGGAAACACTCCAGGATCTTCCGGCCCACCGGGTGGAGCTCTGGAGTGTCGTAGACCGCCAGCTCCTGTGCAAAGAAGTCGGTGAGGATCTTGGCTCCGGTATCATAGCCCTTGAGACCCAGCCGCTCCTGCAGTTCGGGGCGCAGGAATTTGGGAGAGATGTACTGTCCGTCCACCTTCATCTCCCGGAGGGAATAGCCCAGAATGGGGCAGCGGGCGGGGACCAGCCGGTCCATCCTCATGTTGACTCCGCCCCGGCGGGCCAGATACTCCCGGGCGATCCACTCGGCGGAAAACCCGATCTCGTAGATGCCGATGTGCTGATTGGGGATGAGCGCATACTTGGTATTGGGGCAGTTCAGAATCTGCTCCAGCAGCAGGTTGGCCTGCTTGACCCGCTCCCCGGTGGCGAAGGGCCAGTAGGAGCCCACTCCCTCACTGGCCAGCGGTACGTCATCGGTGATGCTGGGGTTGTTGTAGCCTCTGGGCGCCACCAGCCGCCACAGCCAGGCCAAGGCGGGAGGCAGGATGTGCATGAGCCCCACAATGCCGTAGCTGGGGTGGTCCTCGGTGGCAGGGGGCATCCGGACTCCGAAGCTCCGCACATCCACCTCCACCGGCCCGTTCACCACCCTCTCCATCATCCGGCGGGGAATGATGACCCGGGGATTGGGACAGGGGGTGCCGTCAGAATCCAGAGAGTGCTCCCACAGCAGGCAGGTGGCCTTGGGCACGCCCTGGAGGTTAAAGAAGATCAGCGGTTCCCTGGTGTGGATGGAGATCCGCTCATAGACCGGGTCGCTGCCGTATTCGGTGATCCCGTCCACCCGGACAAACCAGCCGTCCTCTCCGTCGGCCAGAGCCAGCTTGCCGTTGGAGGGCTGAAAGCCGGGCTGGCACATGGCCATATCGTCGGTGACCGGCTCAATGGTACAGGTGTCGCTCATACTGATGTAATGCTTCGTTCCGGTGACGGTATTCAGGCCCACCAGGACACGGCCATCCTCCTCCCGGTGCACATCCTGGAGAAGCTCGCTTTTGCCGCCGCCGGAGGCGCCCTCGTGCATCATCACCATTTCGTTCTCATAGGGAGTGATGATCCGGGCGGCAGAGGCATGGGCGGTGACCCAGCCCTCCTTCTCCCCGATATCCAGCAGTACACTGTAGACCCCCTTCTTGGCCGAAGGGCCCGGGTAGAGGTTATAGGCAAAGATCTCGTGAAGGCTGCGGCTGCGGCTGTGCACCACCACCTGCTTTCCCTGAAAGCGGGTATGCCGGAAGGGCGGAGCCACATAGATAATGGCCCTCGGAGTGAATTCTTTCACCTCCCGGATGTTGACGAAAGCCTGGAGCTGGGAAAGCGCGAAGGCGAAAAAGGCCGCGTTCCGGGGGCAGACCAGCACCGCTTCATAACCGTAGTCATATCCCCCGGCCTTGAAGGGCACCAGGATCAGCTCCTGGGTGGCCAGCCACTTCATGGTCTCTTCCCGGACCTCTTCAAAGGGGTAGCCGTAAACATCCTCGAATCTGGGTTTGTCGGTGGACTCATCGTCGGCGATGCGCATACTGTCCGGGTCCCGCCGGCGCATGTAGTCCTCGGTATAGTTCACCACAGCGCCGTTGCGGCAGCGGACCACGGTGGCCTCCCGCACCAGCTTTCCATTTACGTCATAGCTCACCTCGACCCAGTCCGCGTGGCCGCTGCCGAAGATGAGCTCATAGAGCGTCTCCTTGCTCTCCGGCACGATGACGCTGGGACTGTGCTCCACCACCCGGGAAAGTTCCTCTGGAAAGTGGAACCGTTCCATCAGAATATTCAAAAAAATGACCTCGCTTTCTCATTTAAGACGCTTTTTTCACCGACAGTTCCAGAAGCAGGCCGGTGAGCAGTTCTCCGCCGTCGGCGCCGGTGGACTTCATGGCCAGATCGGTCTCCTCACAGCGGATCACGGCCCGTCGGCACCAATCCAGGGAAAACTTCCGGGCAGACTGCATCAATTTCTCCGCCTGGTAGGACATCCGCATCCCCCACAGCTCCATGAGCCACTTGCTTCCCTTCCCGCCCTCAATGGCCAGGCGGGCAGTGTAAAGCTGCCGGATCTGTCTGCCCAGCACTGCCAGCAGCTTGATGGGCGCTTCCTGCATGTGGAGCAGATCTCCCAGCACCGAAAAGGCCCGATCGAAATTCCCGGCGGCGATGGCATCGGTAAGCTGAAAAACCACCGCGTCCAGCTGAGGCGTCGCCACCGCGTCGATATCCTGCCGGGTAACCCGCTTCTCTTTGGCATAGGCGCCGATTTTACCGATCTCGGAAATGAGTCCCGTCATCAGATCCCCGCACAGGAAGATGAGATACTGGGCGTCTCCGGTGCTGATGTCGTGGCCCAGGGCGCGGAAACGCCGTGCGATCCAGTCGGTGAGATCTCCCTGGTCCTGACGGGCAAAATCCACGATCTGTCCCTTTTCCTTCACCAGCTTGGCCAGTTTCATCCGGTTGTCCGCCTTATACGGGATGACATCGTAGAGAAATACCAGGCACACATAGTCGGGCAGATCGGAGATCAGAGCGGTCATGGCCTCTCCATCCCCCTTATAGATATCGTAATCCGAGACCACCACCAACGTGCGCTCACTCATCATCGGCATGGCGTCCACCATTTCCTGAATCTTGCGGACCGTACAGTCCTTTCCCTGGAGAATGTGGAAGTTAAAATCATCCAGCCCGCCGGTCAGGAGGGTCTCTTTCATTTTGCCCAGATAATAGTCCCGAAGGTAGACTTCTTCTCCATGAAAGATATAGAGATTCCCGATGCTTCCGGCTGCGATATCTCTCTTCAGGGTCCGATAGGCCGAATCATCAGCCTTCTTCTTCCATGCCATGCCGTTGCTCCTCTCTTTGCGCAATGAGATGAGTATAGCATAACCGCCCGGATTTTGCAATCCGGGCGGCCGGATCTTTCATAATTTGCCTCTGTGCCGTTTACAGGAGAGGCTTGGAACGCCAGGCTCCGGACTTCCAACGCAGCAGGAACAGTACCGCGCGGATACACTCGTCACAGGCCATAGCCATCCAGAGGCCGGGCAGCCCAAGGCCAAAATGAACGCCAAAAAGCCAGCTGCCGCCCACAGCCACCACCCATGCGAAGATGACGCACAGCGTGATCGGATATTTGATATCGCCGCAGGCCTGAAGCACCCGGCACATGACCATATTCACCGCGCGCCCCACTTCCAGGGGGATCTCGATCAGCATGATCGTAGGGGCCAGGGTCAGGATATCCGGGTCACTGGTGAAAATGGAGTAAACCGGCCGGGCAAAGATGTACAGCAGGACGGATACGGTGAGCGACACGCCCACAGATCCCGCCAGGGCCCGCCGCACGCTCTTTTCCGTACCGGGCACGTCGCCAGCTCCCATGAGACGTGCCGCCACCACCTGGGCGGCCTGGGACAGGGCGGAGCCAAACAGGTAGGTGATGTTGGCAAACATGTTGGCGTAGACCCGGGTGTTCACCACAAACTGGGCGAAGCGGTTGCACACCGTCTGGATGCAGATCTGGGACAGGTTGTAGGACATGGACTCGCCGCCGGTGGGCAGTCCGATGGCCAGCAGCCGCTTGAACTGTTCTGCGGGAAAGGGCCGCAGGTCGCTGAACTGAATCGCTTTTCCGAACCGCCTGCGGAACAGGACTCCGATGGCGATGACCCCGATGAGCCGGGACAGATCGCTGGAGATGGCCGCCCCCAGCACCCCCAGGGCGGGGACGGGCCCCAGCCCATTGATCAGAATGGCGTTGCCGCCGATATTGAGGCAGTTCATCAGAACCGAGATGAGCATGGTCTCTTTCATCATCTGACTGCTGCGGAAAAATGCCGTAAAGGTCAGATACACCGACTGAAACACCATACCGGCGCCGATGATCCGCATGTAGCCGCAGGTCTTATCCAGAATATCCTCATGGACGCCCATGAGCCGGAAGATCCCCCCGCACCCAAAGACCAGCACCAGACTGACGATGACGCCAAAACAGATATTGGTCACCAGCGCCACCGTATAAGTCCGGTTCACCCGCCGGGTGTCCTTTGCCCCGATGTACTGGGAGATCAGGATCATGGAGGCAGTGCAGATCACCGAGAACACCAGCAGCACCAGATTGGTGACCTGATTGGCATTCCCGATGGCCCCCACCCCGCTGGGGTCATGCCAGCCCACCATGATCTGGTCCGCGTTGCCCACCAGCATCTGAAGCAGCAGCTCCACAAAAATGGGCCAGCTCAGGGCCAAAATATTGTTTTCTCTGTTCTCCATGGACAAAACCCTCTTCGATGTTCAAACACAATATCAAAGAGATTATATCCGCTGTTCGGAAAAAGGCAATTGTCATTCCCGCCAGACTTTGGGAGGACCCGCGGCGGTTTCCTGTCCAAGTCTACTTTTCGCTCCGTCCGCCCTTTCTTGACGCCCGCTCTCACATGGGCTACAATAATATCTGCCGGATCAACCGCAAAGCGGCGGATCCCCGCGGCGGCCCCGGCATGTCTTTCAAATTTGTCTTTTTGTCAGGAGGAACAGCCCATGTATCAGCTTCGTGCCCGGGATTACGGCATCTGTGTCGGGGATCTCCCCACCGGGAAGCGGAACAAAATCACCGATGTACCGGGCGTCACGGTGGGACACTGCACAATCGATACCGCCGAGCACAAGACCGGCGTCACCGTCCTCCTCCCCTGCCCGGAGAATCCCTTCACCCACAAACTGCCCGCCGCGTCCTTTGTTCTCAACGGCTTCGGCAAAACTCTGGGACTGGTCCAGATAGACGAGCTGGGCACGCTGGAAACTCCCATTGCCCTGACCAACACGCTGAACGTGGGTCTGGTCCATGACGCCCTGGTGGAATACGTGATCCAGAGGAGTGAGGCCGAGGGGACCGAGGTGCGCTCGGTGAATCCAGTGGTGTGCGAGTGCAACGACGGCGGGCTCAACCACATCCAGAAGCGGGCAGTGGGCCGGGAACACGTCTTTTCCGCGTTTGCCTCCGCCTCCCCCGACTTTGACGAGGGGGACGTGGGGGCCGGCAAGGGCATGGTATGTCACGGGCTCAAGGGCGGCATCGGCTCGGCCTCCCGGCGGATCGAGGCCGGCGGTCACACCTATACCATGGGCGCCCTGGTACTGGCCAACCACGGCCGGCTGGCCGATCTGACCATCGCCGGGCGGAACGTGGGGGCGGAGATCGAGGCGGCCAGGGC
>JAQXNP010000167.1 GCA_029098065.1 Clostridiales bacterium
AGGTGAATTGGCGGTCCACGCCACCAGCACAGGCAAACTGCTGCTGGCCTATCTCCCTCCCCAGGAGGCCCGGCGCCGGATGGACCAGTGCCGGATGGAGCGTTATACCGCCTACACCATCACCGACCGGGAAGTTCTCAAACGGGAGGTAGCGGAGGCCGCCAGCCGCGGCTACGCCCGGGATGAGCGGGAGTATCTGGACGACACCACCTGTCTCTCCTTCCCCATCCTGAACCAGAAGAAAAAACTGCTGGCCATCCTCAGCGTCACCTCCGACTACTGGCACATGAAGGAGGTCTCCGACGCGGTGATCCGGGAGGGACTCCAGCGCAGCAAGCTCATCGCCATGGATCTCTCCGGCGGGACGCCGGTGCCGTCTTTTTGAACCGCCGCACAGAACGCTCTCCTGCAGAAATAATTTTAAAAGGAAAGAGGCGTCATCCATATCGGATGGCGCCTCTTTTTTCGAATCCGGCACAGTCAATTGTCATCCGATATCCGGAAGCCTGTGCAGAAAATGCGGGACGGCACGGTACTGTTCCAGGATCTCCTCCTCCGCCATATCCCGGGGAACCGCGGTGGATCCCGCCTGTCTCGCTGTCTCATAATACCACTGCTTGAATTTCAAAATATCCAGCGTCTGACCTGGAGCCACACATAGTCGTTTTTCCGGAATATCCGCGCCCCGCCGGGAGATCGTTCCACGAAGGGCAAAAGTCCCTCTTTGTCATAGTAGCGGAGCGTGGAAGCGGGAACTCCCAGCAGTTTCGCCATCTCTCCCACCGTATAGGTCACGCCGGCATCTCCTCTCAAAAAATTTCAATTTACTCTTGACTGAAAGACGGGTTTAACCTGTATCATCTATTCGCGTAAAAACATGATAAAGCGCAAAGCGGAAGCCGTCAACCTGTTTTTCAAAGGAGAATATCATGAGCAAGAAAGTTTTGATCCTGTCCGGCAGCCCCCGCAGGGGCGGAAACTCCGATCTGCTGTGTGATGAGTTCCTCCGCGGGGCCCGGGAAAGCGGACATCAGGCGGTAAAGATCTTCCTGCGGGACAAAACGGTCGCCCCCTGCAGCGCCTGCTATTTCTGCACCAGAAACGGCGGGAACTGCGCCATTCAGGATGACATGGCAGAAATTCTGGACAACATGCAGGCGGCCGATGTGATCGTCATGGCCAGCCCGGTCTACTTCTACTCCATTGACGCCCAGATGAAGGCGGTCATTGACCGCTGCGTGGCCCGTTGGACAAATATCCCGGGCAAGGAATTCTACTATATCATGACCGCCGCCGAAGACAGCGAGACTGTGATGGACTGCACTCTGGCCTGCTTCCAGGGCTTCGCGGCCTGTCTGGACGCCTCCAGGGAAATGGGCGTGCTTCAGGCCAAAGGGGTCTATGAGGCAGGAGCGGTCCGTTCCACCCGATATATGAAAGACGCCTATGAAATGGGCAGACGGATCTGAGGAGAGAATGAATGGAATATGTCACGCTGAATAATGGGGTCAAAATGCCCCAGCTGGGTTATGGCGTCTATCAGGTCACCCGGGAGGAACGCGAGCGGTGTGTCCTGGACGCGCTGGCCGTGGGCTACCGCTCCATCGACACAGCCCAAAGCTATTTCAATGAAGAACAGGTGGGAAGCGCCATCCGGAAATCGGATGTCCCCCGGGAGGAGATTTTCCTCACCACCAAGGTCTGGATCGAGCACTACGGCTATGAAAACGCCAGACGCTCGGTGCTGGAATCCATGGAAAAACTCCAGACGGACTATTTGAACCTGGTTCTGCTCCACCAGCCCTTCGGGGACTATTACGGTGCGTACCGCGCTCTGGAAGATCTGTACAGAGAAGGAAAGCTCCGGGCCATCGGCATTTCCAACTTTTATCCTGACCGCCTGGTGGATCTGTCCTCCTTCTGCCGTGTCAGGCCCATGGTCAACCAGGTAGAGGTCCACCCTCTCAACCAGCAGGCGGAGGCAAAACAATGGATGGACAAATACGGTGTGCAGATGGAAGCGTGGGCCCCCTTCGGAGAGGGCCGGGGCGGCCTGTTTGAAAACCCCATTCTGACCGCGGTCGGAAAAAAGTACTGAAAGACCGCGGCTCAGGTCATACTTCGGTGGCGCCTCCAGCGGGGCGTGGTGGTTATCCCCAAATCCCCCCATCGGGAACGGATGGAAGAGAACTTCCAGGTGTTTGACTTTGCCCTGTCCGGCGAGGATATGGCCGCCGTCTCCAGCCTGGACAGAGCGGAGAGCGTCTTCTTCTCCCACCGGGACCCCGCCATGGTAGAGTGGTTTGTCACGATGGCGGAGGAACGCAGGCAGCGCCGCCGGGGCGCCGGGGAATAAAAACCGGCAAAGCCGGCGCTTTTCCCATTCAGACATAAAAAAACGGCGTGATATGCTTTCACATATCACGCCGTTTTCGCTGTATTTCGAACTGAACCCGCCCTTACTCCACGATATCCCCGTGGAGCACCTCCTTGTTGGAGAGCTTCAGTTCCCCATCGGCCTCATCCAGGGTCAGGGTCTCTCCGGGGGCCACCGAACCGGCGATGATGGCCCGGCTGATGAGGGTCTCCACCGTATGCTGGAGATACCGGCGGAGGGGCCGGGCCCCGTACAGGGGATCATAGGCGTTCTCGATGACAAAGTCCTTGGCCGCCGGGGTCAGCACGCAGGTGAGCTGCCGGTCGGCCAGCCGCTCATTGAGGCTCTTCAGCATCAGATCCACGATATGGCCCACGTTTTCCTTGGTCAGCGGCTTGTAGAAGACGATCTCATCCAGCCGGTTCAGGAACTCGGGCCGGAAGGACTGCTTGAGCAGGGCGTTGACCTTGGCCTTGGCCTCTTCGGTGATGCTGCCGTCCGCGTCGATGCCGTCCAACAGATACTGACTGCCCAGGTTGGAGGTCAGGATGATGACGGTGTTCTTGAAGTCCACCGTCCGGCCCTGGCCGTCGGTGATGCGGCCGTCGTCCAGCACCTGCAGGAGCACATTGAACACGTCGGGGTGGGCCTTCTCCACCTCGTCGAAGAGGATGACGGAGTAGGGCTGGCGGCGCACCGCCTCGGTGAGCTGGCCGCCCTCCTCATAGCCCACATATCCCGGGGGCGCGCCGATGAGCCGGGAGACGGAGTACTTCTCCATATACTCCGACATGTCGATGCGCACCAGATTCTTCTCCGAGTCAAACAGGGTGGCGGCCAGGGTCTTGGCCAGTTCCGTCTTGCCCACGCCGGTGGGACCCAGGAAGAGGAAGGAGCCGATGGGGCGGTCGGGGTCGGCGATGCCCGCCCGGCTTCTCAGGATGGACTCGGACACCAGGCGCACCGCCTCGTCCTGGCCCACCACCCGCTCATGGAGGATATCCTCCAGATGGAGGAGCTTTTCCCGCTCCCCCTCCATGAGCCGGGACACCGGGATGCCGGTCCAGCGCTCCACCACTTTCGCCACCTCTTCCTCGGTGACCTTGTCCCGCAGGAGGCTGCGCTCCTTGCTCTGGTTGGCGATGCCCTCCTCGATCTCCAGCTGCTTCTTCAGCTCGGGGATGCGGCCGTACTGGAGCTCGGCGGCCTTGTTCAGATCATATTCCCGCTGGGCCTTGGCCAGCTCGCCGTTGGCCGCCTCCAGGTCCTCCCGGAGCTTCTGGATCTTGCCGATGGCGTTCTTTTCGTTGTCCCACTGGGCCTTCTTGGCGTTGAACTCCTCCCGGAGGTCGCTCAGTTCCTTTCGGATGTCCGCCAGATGCTCCTGGGAAATTGGATCAGTCTCCTTGACCAGAGCGGCCTCCTCGATCTCCAGCTGGGTCATCTTGCCCTGGAGCACATCCAGCTCGGTGGGCATGGAGTCGATCTCCGTCCGCACGGTGGCACAGGCCTCATCGATGAGGTCAATGGCCTTATCGGGCAGGAACCGGTCGGTGATATAGCGGTTGGACAGCGTGGCCGCCGCGATAATGGCCCCGTCGGTGATCTTGACCCCGTGGAACACCTGGTAGCGCTCCTTCAGGCCCCGGAGGATGGCCACCGCATCCTCCACCGAGGGCTCCCGCACCATGACGGGCTGGAACCGCCGCTCCAGGGCGGCGTCCTTTTCGATATACTGCCGGTACTCGTTGAGGGTGGTGGCGCCGATGCAGTGGAGCTCGCCCCGGGCCAGCATGGGCTTCAGGAGGTTGCCCGCGTCCATGCTCCCCTCGGTCTTGCCCGCCCCCACGATGGTGTGGAGCTCATCGATAAAGAGGATGATCCGCCCCTCCGACTTTTTCACCTCGTTGAGGACGGCTTTCAGCCGCTCCTCGAACTCGCCCCGGTATTTGGCGCCGGCGATGAGGGCGCCCATGTCCAGGTTGAAGATGGTCTTGTCCTTCAGGGAACCGGGCACGTCCCCCTTGACGATCCGCTGGGCCAGCCCCTCGGCGATGGCGGTTTTGCCCACGCCGGGCTCGCCGATGAGCACCGGGTTGTTCTTACTCTTCCGGGACAAAATCCGCACCACGTTGCGGATCTCCTCATCCCGGCCGATGACCGGGTCCAGTTTGTTCTGCCGGGCCATCTCCACCAGATCGGTGCCGTATTTCTTCAGCGCGTCGTAGGTCTCCTCCGGGTTGTCCGAGGTCACACGCTGGTTGCCCCGGACGGCGGTCAGGGCCTGGAGCACCCGCTCTTCAGTGACATTATAGGTCTTGTAAAGCTCGGCCATACTCCGGTCGGCGGTCCTGATGAGGGCCAGCAGCAGATGCTCCACCGAGACATATTCGTCCTTCATCTGACGGGCGGTGTCCTCAGCGGTGTTCAACGCCCGGTCCACCCCCTGGGAGACATAGATCTTCCCCGCCTCACGGCCCGGGCCGGAGACCTTGGGGAGCTTCTCCACCTCCGCGCGGACGGCGGCCTGAAAACTGGGGACGGTGAGTCCCATGCTGTTCAAAAGCTGGGGCACCAGCCCGCCCTCGGCGTTGAGCAGGGCGTCCAGCAGGTGGCACTGTTCAATCTGCTGGTTTCCGTACTCGGTGGCCAGCGACTGGGCGGCCTGAATGGCCTCCAGGGATTTCTGGGTATAAATTTGTGCGTTCATGAGGTTTCACATCCTCTCTCAGTTTTTCTCCGCCCCCTGTCAGAGGTCGGAACCGCTTTTCCCTCTTCAGGAAAAGCGCTTCTGGACTTTGAAAAAGAAATGCTCCGGACGCCCCCGCGGATCTTCCAGCCGGCGTCACTGGGCGCGGAGAGCAAAGAGAAGCCGGTCAGCGAGGGCTGACCGGCCTCGTCTCTCCTTACTGGATGGCAATTCTGTGGGTCTCAGGCTCGGCGGGCTTGAACTTGGGCAGAGTCAGAGACAGCACGCCATTGTTATAGGCGGCGGTGATCCCCCGCTCGTCGATGCCGGTCACATCAAAGCTCCGGGCGAAGGAGCCGTAGCGGCGCTCCCTCCGGATGTAGGAACCATCGGAACCCTTCTGATCGCTGCTCTCATTGTGGGTGGCGGTGATGGTCAGGATACCGTCCTTCAGATCGATTCTGATGTCCTCCTTGTTGAAGCCGGGCAGCTCGGCCTCCAGCAGATAGCTGTCGCCGGTGTCCCGGATGTCAGTACGGAAGGCGGGCAGGTCAGCGTTGTTCTTGCGGAAGAAGTCCCGGGCGAAGTTATCAAAGGTGTCAAACACGTTGTTGTCATTGCGGTCGAAGGGAAGCATACCAAACATAAGAATTACTCCTTTTTCATGTTGATTTTGAGGTTCAGATTTAGCACTTTCAGTTCTCTTCTGCTAAGATTTCCTGGATTCCATTGGAACCATCCTCTCCTGGAGACCGGTCTCTCTGAGGCTTCCGATCTCATCTCCTGTTTTCTGAATCTTAGTATAATCAATGGCTGTGAACAAATATACCGCAAATTATGTCCAAACTGTAAACATTAGCACTCCATATAATAGAGTGCTAATTCCTTCTTGCGCCATCTCCAAAGGTCCGGTTGACCTGCCCCCCGGAATCCGCTATAATAAAACATCGTGCGAATCAAGTCGATTTTCAAGGGAGAGGGTTTTCTTGCGCCGCAAAAATAATCTGGGCCGGGACCCGGTGCCCGCGCTCATCCTTCGGCTGGCCGTCCCTACCATGCTGGCCCAGTTCATCAACGTTCTTTACAGCATTGTGGACCGGATGTTCATCGGCCACATTCCCGAGATCGGGGATCTGGCCCTGGCCGGAGTCGGTGTGTGCGGCCCCATTGTCACCCTGCTGTCCTCCTTCGCCTACCTGGTCTGTCAGGGGGGCGCCCCCCTGATGTCCATGAAAATGGGGGCCGGGGATCGGGAAGGGGCCTCTGTCATTTTGTCCAACTGCTTTCGGATGCTGCTGGTCCTGGCGGTTGGATTGTCCGCCGTTTTCTTTCTTCTGCGGCGTCAGCTTCTCTGGTGGTTCGGCGCCAGTTCCGACACCTTCCCCTACGCCCTGACCGACCTGACCATCTACATCGCGGGCACCGCCTTCGCTCTGCTGGCCACGGGGCTCAACAACTTTCTCATCTGCCAGGGCCACTCCGGCCTGGGCATGGGCACGGTGGTTCTGGGGGCAGTGATGAATATCGTTCTGGACCCCGTTTTTATTTTCGCGCTGGATCTGGGGGTGGCGGGAGCGGCCTGGGCCACCCTGATCTCCCAGGCCTGCTCCTGTCTCTTCGCCCTGGTGTGCCTGCGGATGAAATTCATCCCCGTCCCACTGCGCTGGGGCCGCTTCCACTGGCCGGTGTGCCGGAAGGCTCTTGCCTTCGGCCTGTCCCCCTTCCTCACGATCGCCACGGACAGCGTTCTGCTCATCGTGCTCAACACGGTGCTCCAGCGGTACGGCGGCCCCGGGGAGGGAGATTTTCTTCTCACCTGCGCCGCCATTGTCCAGAGCTATATGCTCCTGATCACCATGCCCATGGGAGGCATCACCCTGGGCTGCCAGAGTGTGGTCAGTTTCAATTACGGCGCCGGAAACAGCCAACGGGTAAAGAAGGCCCTCCAGTCCATCCTGATCCTGTGCGTTTCCTTCACCGTGGTGATGCTCCTCATTACCCATCTGGCCTCCCCTCTGTTCGTCCGGCTTTTCACCCAGAGCGGGGAGATCGCCGGCCGGAGCGTGGACTTCATCAAAATCTACACCGCCGCCATCATTCCTCTGGCCGTTCAATATACCATCGTGGATCAGTCCACCGCCCTCGGGCAGGTCCGGCTGGCTCTTTTCTGCTCCATGTTCCGCAAGAGCGTTTTCCTGATCTCCACCCTGTCCCTGCCCGCCGTTCTCACCGCCTCCGCCGCCTTCCTGGCGGAGCCGGTGTGCGACGTGGTCTCGGCGTGTGTCTCTTCCGTTCTGTTTCTCCGGCTCATCCCCCCACTGCTGGCCCGGCGGGCCCAGGCCGTTGACAGCGGTGCGCAAAACAGTTTATAATGTCTCAAACACCCGAAAAGAGAGAAGGTACTCCAATATGAACACCAAAAAACCCTTTGTCACCCTCCCCCAGCTCCAGAAGATGGTCCGGCAGTATCCCACCC
>JAQXNP010000168.1 GCA_029098065.1 Clostridiales bacterium
CTTTTTGTGTGCCACGGCAATATCTGCCGAAGCCCCATGGCCGAGTTTATCATGAGAGATCTCATCCACAGGGCCGGGCTGGAGGACCGGTTTCAGACCGCCTCCGCCGCCACCAGCACGGAGGAGATCGGCAATCCGGTCTATCCCCCCGCCCGGCGCAAACTGGCACAGCACGGCATCTCCGCCCAGGGCAAGCACGCTGTACAGCTGAAGTCCTCCGATTACGGCAGGTATGACCGCATCATCGGCATGGACAGTCGGAATCTGGTCAACATGAAGCGTATCCTGGGCGGAGATTCAGAGGGCAAGCTGGCCCTGCTGATGGACTTCACCCACCGTCCGGGCGATATCGCCGATCCGTGGTACACCGGCGATTTTGACCGGGCCTATGACGATATCCTGGAGGGCTGCCAGGGATTGCTGGCGGCTCTTCTCTCCACATCTGATCATTGAAAGGAGCTTTTCCATGTCCAATTCCAAACAAATTCCTTCCCGCTCTCAGGCTGATCCCCAGTATACCTGGGCTCTCACCGACATCTTTCCCACGGATGACGCCTGGCGTGCCGCCTTTGCGTCCGCCAAGGCCTTTATCCCCCGGGTGGCCGCCTATCAGGGACGGCTGGCCGAAAGCGGCACCGTCCTATATGAGTATATGGCTCTGGATGACGAGATGACGGAAGCCTTTGACGCACTTATCAACTACGCCCAGCGGAAAGGGGACGAGGACACCCGGGTCGCTGTCTATCAGAACATGCTGGCCCAGCTCACTTCTCTTCTTGTGGAACTCAACAGTGCCAGCGCCTTTGACACCCCCGAGATCCTGTCCATCTCCGACGAATGTCTGGACCGGCTCTACGCTGAGGAGCCGCGGCTGGAGCTGTACCGCAGGAAATTGGACCGGGTGCGCCGGCGCCGCCCCCATGTCCTGTCTGATCCGGAGGAGCGTATTCTGGCCGCCGCCGGGGATCTGTCCCAGGCGCCGGACAACATCTTCTCCATGTTCAACGATGCCGACCTGACCTTCCCCGATGCGGTGGACAGCCAGGGCAAGTCCCATCCCGTCACCCACGGAACCTATATCCCCCTGATGGAATCCACCGACCGGGCTTTGCGCAAATCCGCCTTCGAGGGGCTCTACTCCGTCTATGGCCAATACCGGAACACCTCTGCCGCTGTTCTGTCCGCCCAGGTGCGTCAGCTGCTCTTTTTCGCCAAAGCCCGGAAATATGAATCCACCCTTCACGCCGCGCTGGACGCCAACGAGGTGCCCGTGGAGGTGTACCACAATCTCATTGACACCGTCCATCAGAACATGGGCCATATGCACCGCTATGTATCCCTCCGGAAAAAGCTGATGGGGGTAGACGAACTGCATATGTACGACCTGTACGCCCCCATTGTGGCTGACGTGGACATGAAAGTGCCCTATGAGAGCGCCAAGGAACTGGTCATCGAGGCGCTCCGGCCTCTGGGTGAGGAATATATCCACATTCTGACCAGGGGCCTCAATGAGCGCTGGGTGGATGTATATGAAAATCAGGGCAAACGCAGCGGCGCCTATTCCGCCGGCGCCAGAGTCCATCCCTATGTGCTGCTCAACTACACTGACACCCTGAACGACGCCTTCACTCTGGCCCATGAAATGGGCCATTCCCTCCACTCCTATCTGTCCAACACGACTCAGCCGGTGGCTTATGCGGACTATGTGATCTTTGTGGCCGAGGTGGCATCCACCTGCAATGAGGCTCTGCTCATGGAGTACCTGCTGTCCAGGACCGATGATAACCGCCAGAGAGCCTATCTCATCAACTATTTTCTGGAGCAGTTCCGCACCACCCTGTATCGCCAGACCATGTTTGCCGAGTTTGAGCTGAAGATCAACGAAATGGCTCAGCGGGGCGAAGGCCTTACCGCCGAGGCGCTGAATTCCTTGTACCACCAGCTCAATGTGGAATACTTTGGACCCGACATGGTGGTGGATGAGCAGATCGACCTGGAGTGGAGCCGCATCCCCCACTTCTACTACAACTATTATGTCTACCAGTACGCCACCGGTTATGCCGCCGCCATCGCCCTGTCCCGCCGGATTCTGAAGGAGGGCGCCCCGGCGGTGGAGGACTATCTGAACTTCCTCCGGGGCGGCTGCTCTGCCGATCCCATCACCCTGCTCCGGGGAGCAGGCGTGGATATGGCATCTCCCCAGCCTATCGCCCAGGCTCTGGAACTGTTTGGGCAGCTCATTGATGAACTGGATGAACTGCTGAGCGAATAACCGTGTGTAAAAGCAGAAACCGTGCCCGGACCAGAAGTGGTCCGGGCATGGTTTTCACAGCGGCCCCGTTCTCTTCAAAATATTTTCTGAAAATTTTTCAAGTTTCCCTTTACAACTTCCCCTTACTCTGTTATAATAATCTAGCACGTTTGAGATGCGCCTGTAGTTCAATTGGATAGAGCGTCAGATTCCGGTTCTGAATGTTGGGGGTTCGAGTCCCTTCAGGCGTACCAATAAAAATGCCACGACAAATGTCGTGGCATTTTTATTGGGCTTTGGCCCGGCGGAGCGCGGGCCTCGGCACCATTTGATTCTTTGACGGCGGAACGGAATTCCGCCTATGGCAGTTCTCCGCTTCGCTCCGAATGGACGCCGCACTTACGGCGCGGCCCGGAAGGGCCATATCGGAAGTGTTCGTGCTTTTCAAGCCGGAGCAAAGCCCGCTTTGCCCCGGCGTTCTTTTATTTCCGCGGAACAAAAGAACATGATCTGACGCCGTTTGGATCCCACCGCCAGAAACAGGCTGGATTCTGCTTTTCAACCTATGGAGGAATCTTATGAAATTTTATTTTGCCCCCATGGAAGGGGTCACTGATTTCATCTTCCGCCAGATCCATCACGACATGTTTCCCGGCGTGGACCGATATTACACTCCGTTCCTCTCCCCCACCTCTGATGGGCGGTTTTCTTCCCGGGCTCTGCGGGATGTCCTTCCGGAACGGAACAAGGGGATCCCTGTTGTGCCGCAGCTTCTGACGAAAAACAGCGCTGATTTTCTCTGGGCCGCCCGGCTGCTGGCTGAACTGGGGTATGAAGAGGTCAACCTGAATTTGGGCTGTCCTTCCGGAACGGTGGTGGCCAAGGGCAAAGGAGCCGGCATGCTGGCCGATCCGGATACACTGGCGCGCTTCCTGGAAGAAATCTGTGAGCAAAGCCCCCTCCCCATATCCGTTAAGACCCGTCTCGGCCTGAAAAGTCCGGAAGAATTCCCCGCTCTTCTGAACGTTTTCAACCGCTTTCCCATTGCGGAACTCATTGTCCACACACGGGTGCGGGAGGACTTCTACCGCCGGCCCGCTGTACCGGAGGCTTTTCACACCGCCCTGGAAAGCTG
>JAQXNP010000169.1 GCA_029098065.1 Clostridiales bacterium
ATCTGATGGCCCTGGGCCCTGGCCACAGGGGTGCGGAACTCATAGTAGAGCCGGTAGACCGTGTCCTCAGGCTCCTCCGCTTTGGCCCGGGAGACCAGGAATCCCTTTGTCTCATAGAGCTTCCGCAGGGCCTTCCGGAGCTCCGGATCGTCGGAGATCCGCTCAGCGATGATGTCGGAGGCCCCGGACAAAGCGTCCTCCGCCGTCTCCACCCCCAGTTCCGGATCGACATAATCCCCCGCCGCCGTCAGCGGCTCAGGGCAGTCCGGAGCCTGAGCGAACAGGAGGTCCGCCAGCGGCTCCAGCCCCTTCTCCCGGGCCATGGAGGCCCGGGTACGGCGCTTGGGTTTATGGGGCCGGTACAGATCCTCCACCTCGGCCAAAGTGGCGGCGGCGGAAAGGGCGGCGGAGAGCGCTTCGGTCAGCTTGCCCTGTTCGGAAATGGACCGCTCCACCTCCGCTTTCCGCTTGTCCAGATTCCGGAGGTACTGGAGCCGGTCGGCCAGAGTCCGCAGGGTGGTGTCGTCCATCCCCCCGTGGAGCTCCTTCCGGTACCGGGCAATAAAGGGAATGGTATTCCCCTCATCCATCAGATCGACAACATTGTTGACATAAGTCTCCGGCTGGCCCAGTTCCGCCGCCAGTTTCCGTATGATTTGGTCCATAAATTACTCCTTGTAATCAAATTTTCACCAGCAGGGTCAGGGTTCCGGCGGTCAGCAGGGCCAGGCCCACCGCGGCCCGCCGGGACAGCCGCTCTCCCAGGAACAGCCGGGAGAAGGCGATGGTGACCAGAATACTCAGCTTGTCGATGGGCGCCACCACGCTGGCCGGGCCGTCCTGAAGGGCCCGGTAGTAAAAGAGCCACGAGCCGCCGGTGGCAAACCCGGAGAGGATCAGAAACAGCCAGGTCCGTTTTTTGATGTGCCGGATTTCCCGCTGCTTCCCCTGGGCAAAGACAATGAGCCAGGCCATGACCAGCACCACCAGCGTGCGGATGGCGGTGCCCAGGTTGGACTCCACCCCTTGGATGCCCACCTTTCCCAGAATGGCGGTGAGGCTGGCGAACACCGCCGAGAGGACGGCCCAGAAGAACCAGCCCTTTCCGCCTGACTGGGGGACGTCCGCCGCCGGAGCCCGCTCCAGCATCAGCCAGGTGCCCGCCAGCATGAGGATCATGCCCGCCGCCTTGGGGGCGTTGAGAGGCTCGTGAAGGAACAGGGCGGCCAGCAGCATGGTGAGGACGGTGCTGGACTTGTCGATGGGGGCCACCTGACTGACGCTGCCCAGATGGAGGGCCCGGAAATAGCAGATCCAGGACGCCCCGGTGGCCAGTCCGGAGAGGATCAGGAACAGCCAGGTTCCGGCCGACACCGTCCCCAGGGTGCTCTGGGAGCCCGCCAGGAACACCATGAGCCAGGAAAAAACGGCCACCACCACCGTCCGAAGGGCGGTGGCCAGATGGGAATTGACATCCTTAACGCCGATTTTTGCCAGCACGGCGGTGAGCCCGGCAAAGAGGGCGGAGGCGAAGGCGCAGAGGAGCCACATATCGATCAGTCCTTTCTCTCTGGTTGAATTATACTCGCTTCCACTCCCCGTGACAAGGGCCCCCCGGCCGGCGGGCCTCCCTTTTCCGCCCTCCGGGCGGGAATGGCAGATGTTTTCTCCCGCTCGTGTGTCAAATCCCTCTCTTTCACATAAAATAGCGGTGTTCCAAGACAGATCACTCTGGCCGGAAACACCGGAGAAAGGGATGGTTTTATGTGCGGCATCGCCGGTTTCTGCGATTTCAGCCGGGACAACACCACACACGACTGGGGCGCCGTGGGAGAACAGATGGGAGATACCCTGGATCACCGGGGGCCTGACGACAGAGGGCAGTGGCAGGGACACTCCGGCGTGCTGGTCCACCGCCGGCTGGCGGTCATCGACCCGGACAATGGCAAACAGCCCATGACCCGCCGCCTGGGCACGGCGGAGTATGTCCTCATTTACAACGGCGAGCTTTACAACACAGAGGAACTCCGGCGTGCCCTCAAGGCCCAGGGATATCAGTTCACCACCCGCACCGACACCGAGGCGCTGCTCTACGCCTACATGGAGTACGGGGAACATGTGGGCGAGCGGCTGGAGGGCATCTACGCCTTTGTTGTCTGGGACGGACTGAAGCGGCAGTTCTTCGCCTGCCGGGACCGGTTCGGGGTAAAGCCATTCTTTTATGTCAACCACGGAAGCACCTTCCTCTTCGCCTCTGAGCTGAAGGCCCTGTTCCGCTATCCCGGCCTGGAACCCAGGGCGGACGGGGACACCTGGCGGGAGGTGCTGGGACTGGGGCCCGCCCGGACGCCGGACAGCGGCGTTTTTGCCGGTGTCAAGTCCCTGGAGCCGGGCTGCTGGCTGACTTTTGACCAGGCGGGCCTGAAAAAGGGCCGCTACTGGACGCTGGAGAGCCATCCCCACACCGATGACTACGACACCACGGTGGAGCGTGTGCGGGAGCTGGTCACCGGCGCCATCACCCGGCAGCTGGTCAGCGATGTACCGCTGTGCACCTTCCTCTCCGGTGGGCTGGATTCCAGCGTCATCACCGCCGTGGCCGCCCGGGAATACCAGCGCCGAAACCTTCCTCCTCTGGAGACCTATTCCTTCGATTACACTGATAACGATCTGTATTTTAAGCCATCGTTATTCCAACCTGACAACGATTCCCCCTGGGTAAAGCGGATGGTGGACGCCTTCCACACCCGTCACACCGTCCTCACCTGCCCCATCCCGGCCCTGGTCCAGCTCCTTCCCGCCGCCGCCCACTACAAGGATCTGCCCGGCATGGCGGATGTGGACTCCTCCCTGCTCTACTTCTGCCGGGAGGTGGCCAGGACGCACACGGTGGCCCTGTCCGGCGAGTGCGCCGACGAGGTGTTCGGAGGCTATCCCTGGTTTGAACGGGCGGAGCTGATGAACGCCGGAACCTTCCCCTGGTGCGCCGACCTCTCTCCCCGGCGGGAGGTCTTTGCCCCCGTGTGGGAGGCCCTGGAGATTGAAGATTATGTCAATCAGACCTATGCAGACTGGGTGGCCTCCACCCCCCGACTGGAGGGGGAGACCGGGGAGGACGCCCGCCGGCGGGAGGTGGGCTGGCTCAACCTCAACTGGTTCATGGCCACCCTGCTGGACCGGAAGGACCGGATGAGCATGGCCTCCGGGCTGGAGGTGCGGGTACCCTTCTGCGACCACCATCTGGTGGAATACGTGTGGAACGTCCCCTGGTCCATGAAGGCCATGGGAGGCCATCGGAAGCAGGTCCTCCGGGACGCGGCGCTGGGACTGCTCCCCGAGGATGTCCGCACGCGGCCCAAGTCCCCTTATCCCAAGACCCACAATCCCATTTACGAGCAGCTGGTCCGCAGGACTGTGCTGGGGCTTCTGGACAACAGGGACGCCCCCATTCACGCTCTGGTGGACACGGAAGCCCTGCGCCGGGGCCTCCTGCGGGACGCCGGAGACTATGGCCGGCCCTGGTTCGGCCAGCTCATGGCGGGGCCGCAGATGCTGGCATACCTCATCCAGCTCAACGCCTGGATGACCGAATATCATCTGAGTCTCTAACGCGTTCCCCCCGCACATCACGCAGAAAGGCCGGTGCCGGTCAGGCATCGGCCTTTTCTATTTTTCATCTTTCAAACGGCTCTTCTCCCCGGCACAGCAGAAAGAAAAATCGGGAGCAGTCCCCGCTTGGTCCTCTCTTTCCCGGAGCATGACCCACAGCCCCTTTACGGTGTCCTCTTCCAAATCACAGTCTCTTCTCCAGCAGCAGTTCCGCCGTCTCCCAGTATTCCCTCAAAAGGGTGGCCAGCAGCGGCGTCAGCGGCCAAAATGGTACCAGGCATTCCCCGATTTCCCTCATCCGCTTCATATTCCAGCGCAAAAACGGCCTTCACCGGCTCTGTCCGTCCGGCCGCAGCGCAGAGAGAAGTGGCCGCAAACCGGATCCTCACAGGGATCACTGTTGGTAATACCATTGAGAAGGAACTCGTACTGCGGCGGACCGGCTGCCGGCCCGGGAAAACACCGGGAAAACGGTCCGGAGGATCCGCTTTTAAAATCCGCACAGCCCAGAAAACAGCCGCGGCCCGGGGGGTCTCCCCCCCGCCGGGGGCCCCGGATTTGCGCTGGCCGGGTTT
>JAQXNP010000170.1 GCA_029098065.1 Clostridiales bacterium
CTCTGTGGGCCGAACTTCCTGAATCCTACGATGAGGTTAGCATTTCTGTATACCGGCAAAAAATCTATGAGTATGTGTACACACGGTATAAAAATGTTGCGTGACAGGACAGCCCACCGATCATCTGACCGGCGGGCTGTCTTGCGTCTATTTTGTTAATCCAGCAACTCAAACCATGATCCCCGCTATGTACCGAACTTTGATCTCATGCCCCACAGCAGTCCTGTCTTTACGGGTGTAGTTCGCAGTTCGTACGGTACGCATCTTCTTGACCATCTGGCCGCCGACGGAACCGGCCTCACGGCTGGTCAGATCGCCGTTATAGCCCTGCTTCAGATTCACGCCGACCTGCTGGGCGGCTTCCATTTTGAACTTGTCCAGGGCCTCGCGGGCAGTGGGGACCACAGGCTGATTAGAATTGCTCTTGCTCATGTCACACATCTCCTCTTTTTCTCTTCGTTTTGGTCTCTTTGAAATTTCTTTGGATCGAGAATCCGAGCATATCTTTCGTCCCCGTACGCTTTTCTATGCAGACAGGTCAATGTCAATTGGTGGAGAAATAGCAAATTTTCACGTTTGATGTATATAAAAGGATCCCCGCCCGCCGCGTTCCGCGGCAGACGGGGATCCGGTCTCACGTATTTCCGGTATCCACCAGAATGTTGTCCGTCCCGTGTTCCTCAAATTCGGCGATATAGGCATCGATCCGGGAGGCCAGTTCCTGATAGTTGGACTCATCGATGGGCACATCATCCATATCCCGCCGGGCCAGATCCTCGGCAAGGATGTCAAAAAAGACATTATTTTCATATTCCATGATGGCCTCGTGGATCCCGCCTTCGGCGAAGGCCCGGGAAGGCACCGCCTCCCCCATCCAGTAGTCGGTGAGCGCGTCCATCCCCTCATCCTTGGCCTTCTGGAACAGAAGGCTCTCCACTTCATCATAATCGGCGAACCGGTCGTCCCCCCGGGTGGAGTTCAGAATCCAATTTCCAATATAGGCCATATCAAGCAGTCGGCGGAACTGCTTGGCGGTCATTTCCAGCTGCATGGTAAGATCCCTCCTCGCTGCGGCGAAGCCGGCAGAGCCCACGGCCCTGCATTCTTATATTATAATGCCCTCTGCCAAAATGTCAAACCTGCCTGCGGGCGGTTTTGGGAGATAAGAAGAGAATTTCTCCTTGCCTTTCCTCCGGAAAGGGCATATGATAGTGCATGATATTTTCTTCTCCCATATCATATGCTTTTCAGGAGGGACCTGCATGGATCAGCGGCCCATTGGTGTGTTCGATTCCGGCTTGGGCGGTCTTACCGCCCTCAAGGAGCTCCGTCAGCTCCTGCCGGGGGAAGAGCTCATCTATTTCGGCGATACCGGCCGGGTGCCCTATGGCGGCCGGGGCCGGGACACCATTTTGCGCTATGCCCGGCAGGATGTGGCTTTTCTGCGCACCTTTGACCCCAAGGCCATCATCATTGCCTGCGGCACGGTGTCCGCCAACGCCCTCGCCGAGCTGACGGAGGAGAACGACCTGCCCGTCTTCGGCGTGGTGGCACCGGCGGCTCAGGCGGCCGCGTCGGCCACCCGCGGCGGCAGGATCGGCCTCATCGGCACGGCGGCCTCCATCCGCTCCGGTGCCTATGAGCGGGAGATTGCCCGGCTGAAGCCGGAGGCCCGGGTGTTCTCCCAGGCCTGCCCCCTCTTCGTACCCCTGGTGGAAAACGGCCGTTTTCTCCCCGGAGATCCGGTGGCCGAACTGGTGGCTCAGGACTACCTGTCCCCTCTGCGGGAACAAAACATCGATGTCCTGGTGCTGGGCTGTACCCACTACCCGCTGCTGTCCCCGGTCATCCGAGCCGCCATGGGGCCTGAGGTGACCCTCATCGACACGGGAAAGGCCTGTGCCAAGGAGGCGGCTGAACAGCTGGCCCGGCGCGGTCTTCTGGCAGAGCGCGCCCGCGGCGGCTGCCGCTATTTTGTCAGCGACTCCACGGAGGATTTTGCCCGCCTGGCGGGCATCTTCCTGGGGGAACCGGTAGCGGGCGGCGTAGAACGGGTCGAAATCGAGCAATACTGAATCCACCGGCGGAAATCCACCCTTTACACCGGTCAGAATCTTATGTATAATAACTTCCGCTTCATTTTCTTGCCGTGAGGTCTGATTCTATGCCTGAAAACAATGTCATCATCTCCATCCGCGGCCAGCAGACCTATCAGGGGGCCGACGAGGAATCGGTGGAGCTGGTCACCGAGGGGCTCCTGCGTCCCGAATGCGGAGGCTATACTCTGAGCTATCAGGAGAGTGAGGTCACCGGTATGGCCGGAACCCTCACCACCTTCCAGATTGAAAAAGACTGCATCACTCTCGTCCGGGCGGGGGAGGTCAACTCCCAGATGGTCTTCCAGGAGGGCCGCCGCCACCTGTCCATGTACGAGACCCCCTACGGCCAGCTGGCCCTGGGCGTCAACACCCGGAGGATGCGGGCCGACCTGAATGATAAAGGCGGAGATATTGAGATCGACTACAACATCGAGATCGACCACCGGGTGGCCGGGGTCAACACCTTTCAAATCAGTGTCCGGGAAAAAAAGCCGGGCGCAATTCCCCAGTAACTACCAACAGAGAAAGGAACATCAGCCCATGCTCAACCTGATTCAAGCCGCGCGGGAGCAGGTGTCATCTCTCACGCAAAGCGCTTACGAGAAAGCCGCCGCAGCCGGCGCCCTCCCCTCCGGGGCGGACATCCGGGCCAAGGTGGACATCCCCAAGGACACCCGCAACGGCGACTACGCCTCCTCTTTCGCCATGGCCGGCGCCAAGGCCCTGGGCAAGCCCCCCCGGGAGATTGCCCAGATCCTGCTGGACCACATGGACCTGAGCGGCTCCTTCTTCGACAAGGCGGAGATGGCCGGTCCCGGTTTCCTCAACTTCACCCTGGGCGGAAAATGGTACGGTGATGTGCTCGCCGCCGTGGAGGCCGAGGGAAACCGCTACGGTTCCAGCGACGAGGGCAGGGGGAAAAAAGTGATGGTGGAGTTCGTCTCCGCCAACCCCACCGGCCCCATGCATATGGGCAACGCCC
>JAQXNP010000171.1 GCA_029098065.1 Clostridiales bacterium
TTCACATGATAAAGTCGTTTCGTGATAACCTCTCATGCACTCTGAGGGAGCATAAATGTAGAGTTTTCAATGGGTTTCGAGGACTCTCGAATACCTGACGCACTACCTCGCACCCTCATAAATTGCAGATATGCCAATTCAAGTCCCGCCATCCGCACCAGATCCCGAATCCTTTGTTTTCAAGGGATTCGGGATTTTTTTGTGCATCAATGGTTTGACGATTTTGGGGATTTGGGCGCTGTCAATTAGATTTGCGTCAATCCGCCCTGCCAGCATTATTGCAACGAAAAATGTGAATGAAAATGGGAAGAGTCCCCATTCCCTCTTTTGGCTGCATATTTCAAACAGTTCCCCTTTCTTCCTTTGAGGCAGCCGAAAGAGACGGACCGGGCGCCTGTTTTCGGGCGCCCGGCTTTTTCCTTTTCAAAGAACCCGATCCGGCCTTTTTCGCGGAGCCATACTTCATCCCCGGCAGATACAAATCCGTGGAAAGACCGGGCCCGGGGAAAGGGGCTCTTCTTTTCTCTCTTGACAACGTGGCCATTTTTGGATAAAATGTCAGCGATATATAGCTGGCAGGAAGCTGGCTGCCGGACGCAGAAGCGTCTCTCTTCCACTCGCGGTCTGTTTTTTGATTATGTATACCACGAAGGTATGCGCTTTCTTTTGAGAAAGGGCATACCTTTTTGTATACATTCGTATGCAAAAGGAGTTGTCTGTTCATGTCTTCTGTCAAAAAGTTCTGTATCTGTGCGATCTGTGCCGCCCTCTGCTGTGTCCTGCCCCCCGTCTTCCATGCCATGGCTTTGGGCGCCGCCTTCTCCCCTCTCCACTTCCCTGTTCTCCTATGCGGGCTCGTATGCGGCTGGCCTTACGGAATACTCTGCGGCCTGGTCGGCCCCCTCCTCTCCAGCCTCATTTCCGGCATGCCCGGCGCATCCCAGCTGATTTACATGGTCCCTGAGCTCTGTGCTTACGGCCTGTTCAGCGGCCTTCTTCTGAAATTCATCCACACCGGCCGGCTGACCGCGGATCTTTATCTCGCTCTGGTTCCCACACTGCTTCTGGGACGGATTGTGGGCGGCATCATCAGAGCCATCTTCTATCTCTCTTCCGCGCAGAGCTACTCTCTGGCCATCTGGGCCAGCGCCTACATCATTGGGACCATTCCGGCGATCATCCTCCAGCTGGTGGCTCTGCCGGTCCTGGTGACCGTGCTGATGAAGGCCAGCCTTATCCCGCCCCGTTATCCCGCCCCAGCCGCCGCAGAAGCATGATCCCGGAGAGAACCTGCCAATGAATCATTGAGAGAACCGCCCTGGTGCGGTTCTCTCCTTTTTTCCAAATAGATCTCGGTGTGGAAGCCCCGGGAGAACTCTTTCGGACTCTGCCTGATTTCAGCATTTTCATCCCCGGCCTGCCGAAGATTTTACCCGAGTTCCCAACCCCCGCCAACGCCGCGCCTCCGCAAGACATGAGCTGATCTGTATCGGTTCATCAACAAAAGAGCGGGTTCCGGAATACTCCGGAACCCGCTCTTTGTTCTTTCGCACTCTATAACGCTAACCAGTCATTCCGCCCGGTCAGATTTTTACTTCTTGAGCTGCTTGGCGATCTCCTCGGCGAAGTTCTCCTGCTTCTTCTCGATGCCCTCGCCCTTCTCAAAACGGACGGCGCTCTTGAAGGTGATGGTGCCGCCGGCAGCCTTGGCGGCGGCAGCCACGTACTGCTCCACGCTCATGGAGCCGTCCTTGACGAACTCCTGCTGCATCAGGCAGTTCTCCTCGTAGAACTTGCGCAGCTTGCCGGTAACGATGCCCTCACGGACCTTCTCGGGCTTGCTGGCCATCTTGGGATCGTTCTCCATCTGGACCAGCATGATCTTCTTCTCCTCGTCCAGAGTGGCCTGATCCACCTGGGACTTGTCCCAGAAACGGGGATTCATGGCAGCGATCTGCATGGCCACATCCTTACCGACCGTCTCCACCTTCTCGGCGGGCAGATCGGTCTCAAAGTTCACCAGCACGCCGATCTTGCCGCCGGCGTGGACATAGGGAACAGAGACACCCTCGGTGAAGAAGGTGAAGCGGCGGACATGGATATTTTCGCCGATGACCAGCACCATCTCCTGCTGCTCCTCCTGGACCGTACGGCCGTTGCCGTAGGGAGCGGCCATCAGGGCATCCAGATCGGCGGGCTTGTTGGCGGCCACAGCGGCGGCCACGCCGTGAACGAACTCGATAAACTTCTCGTTCTTGGCCACAAAGTCGGTCTCAGCGTTGACCTCGACCACCACGCCGGTGCCATCCACCACGGCAGCATAGGCGATGCCCTCAGCGGCCACGCGGCCGGCCTTTTTCTGGGCGGCCGCCAGGCCCTTTTCACGCAGGAACTCGACGGCCTTGTCCATATCGCCGTCGGTGGCCACCAGGGCCTTCTTGCACTCCATCATACCCACGCCGGTCATCTCACGCAGGGCCTGGACCTGTTTTGCGGAAATAGCCATATCAAAAACCTCCAAAATTCTGATTCATATAAAGTGAGAGCCCGCCCGCATACTTGGGCGGGCTCTGAATGCTTTTCCCTGTTACGCCTGAGCGGGAGCGGCCTCAGGGGCGTCCTGACCCTGTCTGCCCTCCTGGATGGCATTGGCCATCACGCCGGAGATCAGCCGGATGGCGCGGATGGCGTCATCGTTGCCGGGGATCACGTAATCGATCTCATCGGGGTCGCAATTGGTGTCCACGATCGCCACAATGGGAATGTGGAGCTTCCGGGCCTCGTTGATGGCGTTGCGCTCCTTGCGGGGATCCACCACGAACATGGCGGAGGGCAGCTTCTTCATCTCGGTGACGCCGCCCAGATACTTCTCCAGCTTGGCGATCTCGCCCAGGTGGTGCATGACTTCCTTCTTGGGAAGCATGTCGAAGGTGCCGTCCTCCTGCATCTTCTTCAGCTGGTTCAGACGGTCCACGCGGCCCCGCATGGTCTTGAAGTTGGTGAGCATGCCGCCCAGCCAGCGGGCGTTGACCCAGTACATGCCGACGCGGGAAGCCTCTTCCTTGATGGCCTCCTGAGCCTGCTTCTTGGTGCCCACGAAGAGGATGGTCTCGCCCTTCTCG
>JAQXNP010000172.1 GCA_029098065.1 Clostridiales bacterium
GACCTGTTCCCCACCCTCTCCTGACCCCATCACGTTCCATCACTTTCTTACAACGAGGTAAGTCATGTTTTCCTATTTACGACGGGGCAGGCGCTTTTACCGTGATCTGGCGGCGCTTGCCCTTCCCATCGTCCTGCAGAATCTGATCACCAACTCGCTGGGGATGCTGGACACCTTTATGGTGGGCCGCCTGGGGGAGGCCCCCATGGCGGCGGTCACCCTGGCCAACATCCCCATCTTTGTCATCCAGCTCATGGTGTTAGGCTTTCAGAGCGGCGGGTCGGTGCTGATCAGCCAGCACTGGGGCAAGAAGGACACCGAGACCATCAACCGGGTCATCGGCATCAGCTTTTACGTGGCGGGGGCCCTGTCCCTGCTGTTCGCCCTGGTCATGACCCTGGCCCCGGTGCGGTTCATGAGCCTGTTCAGCAACAACGCGGAGCTGGTGGAGATCGCCGCCCGGTACGCCCGCATCGTGGGGCCCTCCTACGTGTTCAACAGCCTGAGTCAGGTGTATCTGGGGGCCCAGCGCAGCATGGAAAACCCCCGGGTGGGACTTTCCGTGCTGGCCCTGTCCATGTGCACCAACACGGTGCTCAACTACGCCCTGATCTTCGGAAAGCTGGGCGCCCCCGCCCTGGGAGTGGTGGGCGCGGCGGCGGCCACCCTTATCTCCCGCGTCATCGAGTTTATCGTCACCTTCCTGTACGCCGGGCTGAACCGGCGGTTCCGGCTGCGCTGGTCCCTGGTCCTGCGGCCGGGACGGGAGGTGGCAGGGCGCTTTGTCCGCTACGCCACCCCCGTGGTGCTCAACGAGACCCTGTGGGGCCTGGGCACCTCCCTCTTTTCCACCGTCATGGGCCACATGGAGGGCTCCACCCAGATTCTGGCCGCCTTCACCGTGTCGGGCAACATTGAAAAGATCGCCACGGTGATGGTCTTTGCGGTGGCGGGCGCGGCGGCCATCATCGTGGGCCGGGAGATCGGCCGGGGCGAAAGCCGGGAAACGGTGTACGCCATCGGGGCGGCCCTCAATCTGATCTCCTTCCTCGTCGGGCTGGTGGTGGGGGCTGCCGTCATCGTGCTCACCCTGACCCTGGCGGAGCCGCTGCTCTACCCCCTGTTCCGCCTTTCCCCCGCCGCCCGGAGCATCGCCACCACGATGATGATCCTGCTGTTCGCCTTCATGCCCCTCCGGTCCTTCAACACCACCAACGTGGTGGGGGTTCTCCGGGGAGGCGGGGACGTGAAGGCCGCCTCGATCATCGACCTGTCCCCCCTGTGGCTGATCTCTCTCCCTCTGGCCGCCCTGGCCGGACTGGTGTTCCACTGGGGGATCCTGGCTGTGTATCTGTGCATCTCCCTGGACAACGTGATCAAGTTTTTCATCGGCCTGGCCCGGCTCCGGTCCGGAAAGTGGATCCGGGATGTGACCAGGATCTGACAACCTCCCCCGCCGCTCTGGCAGTCGCACTGCCTTTTTGCTGATTTCCGCCGCCTTCCCGATGGGGAAGGCGGCATTTTTACACTCCATTTTCTCCTTAATTATTCATATTTTATTTACAACCCCAGCCCTTGACATTATGGGTGGGGCGTGGTACAGTATCTTTAGCACTCGGGAGAACAGAGTGCTAAATCCTTTGTAAGAGGTGAGCGGCTTGGATCTGTCCGATCGAAAAAAGAAAATCCTCCGGGCCGTCATCGAAAGCTACATTCAAAACGCAGAGCCTGTGGGTTCCAAAGCGGTGGCCGAGTGGGCCCACCTGAACGTATCTTCCGCCACCATCCGAAACGAGATGGCCTATCTGGAGGAGCACGGCTATCTGGAGCAGCCCCACACCTCCGCCGGGCGGATTCCCTCCCCCAAGGGTTACCGGCTCTACGTCAACGAGCTCATGGAGGACTACAAGCTCTCCATTCAGGAGACCCAGCGCATCAATGAGGCGCTTCATCTGAAGATGAAGGCCCTGGACCGGGTCATCGATGAGGCCGGCCGGGTCGTGGCAAAGCTGACCCAGTATCCCGCCTTTGCCCTGGCCGCCGGGCCGGAGCGGATGACGATCCGGCGCTTTGATCTGCTGCTGGTGGAGCAGAACGCTTTTATCGCGGTGGTCATGACCGACTCCAGCACGGTGCGCAATAAGCTCTTCCGTCTGGGGGAGGATCTGACGGAATCCCAGCTTCAGATGCTGGGCACCCTGTTAAATACCGGCTTCACCGGTCTCACCCTTGCCGAACTGACGCCGGAACTGGCCCGGGTCGCCCAGCACGCCACTCGGGAGGCTTATGAGCTCATCGAGATGGTGGTCCGCTTTGCCGCCGAGGTGCTGGAAGATCTTCAGAAGCGCCCCGTCCACACCGCCGGCATTGCCAATCTGCTGGAACATCCGGAATACCGGAGCCTCGAGCGGGCCCAGCCGCTGATGAGCTACCTGTCCGATCAGGATATGGCCGCCTTCCCCCTTTCCGTCGATCCCAACCATGCCACCGACATTGTCATCGGCCCGGAAAATGTGGCCGATGCGCTGAAGGACTCCAGCGTGGTGATGGCCAGTTACGACATGGGAGACGGCATGCGGGGGCTCATCGGCGTGGTCGGACCCACCCGGATGGATTACGCCAAGATCTCCGCCCGGCTGGCCTATTTCGCCAGAGGGCTGTCCTGGGTCATCAATCAGGGCGGGCTGCCCGTTCCGCTGCCGCCGGACCAGGAAAAGGAAAAATAAGCGGCTGTGCCGCACAGATACCAAGGAGGGAATCTCTTGAGCGAGAAGAAGAACAAAACGGCTCCCGAGGCCAGCGAGCCCGAGGAGACCGTAACGGCTGAGGAGGCCTCCGCCGCCCAGGCGGGAGAAGCCCAGGCCGACACGCCCGGCCAGGAGGAGAAGGATCCTCTGCTGGAGGAGCTGGAAACCCTGAAGGCCAATCTGGCCGACCAGGAGGACAAATTCCTCCGGCTGGCCGCCGAGTACGATAACTTCCGCCGCCGCAGCCAGAAGGAGAAGGAAGGGATCTACGCCGACGCCAAGGCCGACGCCGTCAAGGCCCTTCTCCCCGTCTACGACAACCTGGAGCGGGCGCTGAAGCAGGAGACCGCCGACGAGGCCTACAAGAAGGGCGTGGAAATGACCATGGCCGGCCTGAAAAAGGCGTTTGACGGACTGGGCGTCACCGAGATTGATGCCGCCGGTCAGCCCTTCGACCCCAACATTCACAATGCCGTGATGCATGTGGAGGATGAATCTCTGGGAGAAAACACTGTGGCGGAGGTATTCCAGGCCGGCTTCAAACTGGGCGACAAGGTCATCCGCTTCGCCATGGTCAAGGTGGCCAATTAGTGTTCCATTCCCCGGTAATGCCGGAGAAAATATCTTCATTTTGTATAAAACAATCTTTTCTATACTTGGAGGAATCTGTTATGTCTAAGACAATCGGTATTGACCTGGGTACTACAAACTCCTGCGTGGCCGTTATGGAAGGCGGCGAGGCCGTCGTTATCCCCAACGCGGAGGGCAACCGCACCACTCCGTCTGTTGTGGCCTTCTCCAAAGAGGGCGAACGCATGGTGGGCCAGGTGGCCAAGCGTCAGGCCGTCACCAACCCCGACCGCACCGTCAGCTCCATCAAGCGTGAGATGGGCTCCAACTACAAAGTGACCATCGACGGCAAGAGCTATACCCCTCAGGAGATCTCCGCCATGATCCTGCAGAAGCTGAAGGGCGACGCTGAGGCCTATCTGGGCGAGAGCGTCACCCAGGCGGTCATCACCGTCCCCGCCTACTTCACCGACGCCCAGCGTCAGGCCACCAAGGACGCCGGCCGCATCGCCGGTCTGGATGTGAAGCGGATCATCAACGAGCCTACCGCCGCGGCTCTGGCCTACGGCATCGATAAGGAGTCCGATCAGAAGATCATGGTCTATGATCTGGGCGGCGGCACCTTCGATGTGTCCATTCTGGAGATCGGCGACGGCGTCATCGAGGTTCTGGCTACCGCCGGCAACAACCGTCTGGGCGGCGATGACTTCGACAAGTGCATCATGGACTGGATGGTGGCCGAGTTCAAGAAGGACACCGGCATCGACCTCTCCGGCGACAAGGTGGCCATGCAGCGTCTGAAGGAGGCCGCCGAAAAGGCCAAGATCGAGCTGTCCGGCGTCACCTCCTCCAACATCAACCTGCCCTATATCACCGCCGACGCCACCGGCCCCAAGCACCTGGATCTGACCCTGACCCGGGCCAAGTTCGATCAGCTCACCGCCCATCTGGTGGACGCCACCTCCGGCCCCGTGCGTCAGGCCATGTCCGATGCCGGCCTGACCTCCAACGATATCTCCAAGGTGCTGCTGGTGGGCGGCTCCAGCCGGATCCCCGCCGTTCAGGAGATGGTCAAGAAGCTCACCGGCAAAGAGGGCTTCAAGGGTATCAACCCCGACGAGTGCGTGGCCATTGGTGCCGCCCTCCAGGGCGGCGTGCTCACTGGCGACGTGAAAGGCCTGCTGCTGCTGGATGTCACTCCGCTGAGCCTGGGCATTGAGACCCAGGGGGGTATCATGACCAAGCTCATCGAGCGCAACACCACCATCCCCACCAAGAAGAGCCAGATCTTCACCACCGCCGCCGACAACCAGACCTCCGTGGAGGTCAACGTGCTCCAGGGTGAGCGTGAGATGGCCCAGTACAACAAGTCCCTGGGCCGCTTCAACCTGGACGGCATCGCTCCCGCCCGCCGGGGCGTGCCTCAGATCGAGGTCACCTTCGACATCGACGCCAACGGCATCGTCAACGTCTCCGCCAAGGACATGGGCACCGGCAAGGAGCAGCACATCACCATCACCTCCTCCACCAACATGTCCAAGGAGGACATCGACAAGGCTGTCAAGGAGGCCGAGCAGTTCGCCGCCGAGGACGCCAAGAAGAAGGAAGAAGTGGACGCGCGCAACCAGGGCGAGCAGCTGGTCTATCAGACCGAGAAGACCCTGGAGGAGCTGAAGGATAAGCTGGACGCCGGCGACAAGTCCACCCTGGACGCCGCGCTGAACAAGCTGAAAGAGGCTCTGAAGGGTTCCGATACCCAGGCCATCAAAAACGCCAGCGAGGAGCTGAGCAAGGCCTTCTACCCCATCACCGAGAAGCTGTACAACCAGGCCGGGGCTCAGGCGGGCCAGCAGGCCGGTCCTCAGGCCGGCGGCTTCACCGGCGGCGCTCAGCAGTCCGGCCCCGCCGATGACGGCGTGGTGGACGCCGACTACAAGGTCGTGGATGACGACGACAACAAGCAGTAAAAACGAGCGGCGGCGGGGGCTTGCCCCCGCCACGCGCTTGTCCAGGTCCTCCCCTCCGGGAAGACCGTCTGATAAAAACCGATTCTCTCCCTCGAGAGGTGAAACATATGCCCGAACAAAAACGAGATTATTATGAAGTCCTGGGCGTGTCCCGCTCGGCTACAGAAGATGAGCTGAAAAAAGCCTACCGCAAACTGGCCAAGCAGTACCACCCGGATCTGAACCCCGGCGACAAAACGGCCGAGGCCAAGTTCAAGGAAGTCAACGAGGCCTATGAGGTCCTCTCCGACAAGGACAAACGGGCCCGCTACGACCAGTATGGCCACGCCGGTGTGGATCCCAATTTCGGCGCCGGCGGATTCAACGGCGGCGCCGGCTTCGATATGGGAGACATCGATCTGGGCGATATCTTCGGCTCCTTCTTCGGCGGCGGCTTCGGCGGGGGCGGCCAGCGGGCCAACCCCAACGCCCCCCGAAAGGGAGAGACCCTCCGCGCTGCGGTGACTATTTCCTTTGAAGAAGCCGCCTTCGGCTGTGAGAAGGAGATCACGCTGACCCGCTCGGAGACCTGTTCCTCCTGCAAGGGCACCGGCTGCGCCCCGGGGACCACCGCCGAAGTCTGCCCCGACTGCCACGGCACCGGCTCCATCCGCATCCAGCGGGGAGGCGGGGCGTTCATGTTCTCCACCTCCGCCCCCTGCACCCGCTGCCAGGGCACAGGAAAGATCATCCATCAGCCCTGCGACCAGTGCAGGGGCTCCGGCAAGGTGCGCAAGCAGCGGAAAATCACGGTCTCCATCCCCGCCGGCATTGACAACGGTCAGGCCATCTCCCTGCGGGGCCAGGGCGGTGCGGGAGTCAACGGCGGCCCGGCGGGCGACCTGCTCATCAGCGTCACCGTCCGGCCCAGCGATAAATTCCGCCGGGACGGCACCGCGGTCTACCTGGATCAGACTGTCACCTTCACCCAGGCCGCTCTGGGCGCCAAACTCATCATTCCCACCATCGACGGCAACGTGGAGTACACTCTGCCCGCTGGGACCCAGCCGGGAACTGTGTTCCGTCTGCGGGGAAAGGGCATTCCCTCGGTGAACGGCCGGGGACGGGGCGACCAGTTTGTCACCATCCAGATTCGGGTGCCCACCTCGCTGAACTCCGGGCAGCGGGAGGCGCTGCTGGCCTACTCCTCCGCCATGGGAGAGGACGTAGGCAGCGAAGATCCCGGCCCGAAGGGCTTTTTTGACAAGCACAGAAAGAAAAAATAAGAAGGGGACGGCCTGCGGCCGTCCCCTTTTCATGTCCTAATATCCTATTGCTGTTCTGCCAGGGAACTGAGCTTCTGAATCATGAACTCTCCCGCCTGCCTTCTCCATGCGGGCTTCCAGACGGAGGAAAACTTTTCTCTCCGGTAATCGTATATGTACACCGCGTCGATTTGGGGGCAGCCGGAATCAAGAGCCGCTTTCAGGCTGACTTTACCATTGATGATTCCCAGAATCACGCTCAGCCCCGAGGTCTCGTCATAATGGATCAGAAAGGACTCCTCGTCATCGCCGGAACCCACGATCCTGGTGACCTGCACGAGCGAGGCCGGTTCAATCAGGAACGGAACGAGCTGTTCTTCCGATGCCTGGTCCAACTCCGCGCGGTACTTGACCGTTTCTTCCCCGGAATCACCGGTCACGCTCCACTTCAGGCCCTCCAGCATCTCCAGCAGGGTCTCCATCGTCCGGTCCTCCCCATTGAAATCAAAGGTCCGGGCGGCAAAGGCCTCCGGCTCCACCGGAATCAGTCTGGAGCGGCAGTCCATGTAGCCCATGGCAAACAGAAGCAGAAGCCCGGACAGCAGAAGCATTCCCACCGCGCGCTTCACCGGGGAGCGCCTCCCTTTGCTCCCGCGCATCAGCACCCCTCCCTGGGCCGTCTCCGGCTCCTCGTGGATCTTCACCACATTCCGCGCGGTCACAGCGGCCGCGATCCCGGAAAACAGCAGGAGCTCTCCGCTGACGATATACTGCTTGACCATCCGTCTCATGGGGTCGTAGAGATTGCCCAGGTGTACCGTCCCCAGCTGTTCACGCAGGATCTCCGTGGCAATGGAATCACTCAGCGAGAAGGTGACCAAAATGACCAGGATCGGAACAAGCACCGTCCACAGCACAAGATAGGGCCTCTTCTCCCGCGGCAGGAGCTGGTCATACAGCAGCGCGATGGCGATGGCATCGGTGAACCAGGAGTTGAACAGGAGGATCAGGATGAAAAAAAGCACGATCCTCAGGGCGGGATGGGAGTTCTCCTTCCGCTTCCGCAGCAGCTTTTTTCCCGCCAGCCGTTCTCCCCAGGTCCGGCGCTCCAGGTGAAACACCACAGCCACGTAAAGGGCGTCCAGGAGCAGAATGAATCCGCGGCAGATCACCGACAGAGTTTCTCTCTTCACCAGACGGCTGATGTACGCGCCCACTCCGCCCCACCGCAGCGCGGCAAGCCCGCAGAACAGGATGATGACAACGCCCAGCAGGGAAACCCATGCCAGAGCGCATTTCTTGTAAAAGGCTATACGGTTCACTCTTCTAAGTCACTCCGTCTACTGCTATAATATGTAACATCTTCCGCACCATCAACATCTTGAACGTCAACTCCAACGGCATTTTCGATATATTCTGCAACATTCTTATATTCTATAGCTCTAATCTTATCCATATTTCCCGTTGCAAACGCCGGAGCCGCTAAACCCACACACATAGTCAAAGCCAGGAATATACTTACCAGTTTCTTTTTTATTTATAATCCTCCTTTTTTCTACTTACGCCGCTTTTCTCTTTTCCGCTCTGATCAATACCGGTTTCAGTCCTTCTTTTCCCTTCTGTTTGGAACTCTCTCCCCTTTTCTGAAATCATTTTCAATTTTAGAATACCATATATAAATTCTTTGTCAATATATTTTCACTAAAATCCGTGCGTAAATAAGTCAATTTTTTGTGCATTTTTATTCTTTGCCCGAACTTTCCCGCCCCACTTTACAAAAACGGAAAAAAGAAATAAAATAGGGGGCAGACTGTGTCTGTCCTCTATTTTTGCCCTGATCGGAGGAACTGCCATGAGATATCTCACACCCTCAATTTTATTTGCCCTGGCTGTCCTCTGCTGTGTTTTTTCCTTCCTGCTCCGATATGTCCGGGCGGCCAGGGCCGCTCTGGGCGAACCGGGCCGGGAGGAATCCCGGCGGCTCACCTTCGCCGGCACCTGCCACCCCATGGAGCGGAGGGACCGGCTGCCGGTGCTGCTCATTACCCTGATCTATGCCGCCACCGCCTTTTTCCAGCTGGGCGATACCACCGCCCCCCAGACCGTCTGTGAATTCGCGGACGGCGGAGCTGTGGCGATCGAGATCTCCGGAGATCCTGTCTGCGCCACCGGCATCCGCTACTACTCCGGTCTGGGCACCGGGGAGTATAACATTGAAATCTCCGAGGACGGAGAACATTGGTCCACCCTCTGGCAGAGAAAAGACGATCCGAATGATTCCCAGAAGGTCACCGGCTACTATTGGGCCGACGCGGAAGGCTATTCCCCCAGTTACGCTTTGACCCAGAAGTATAACCAGCTCTACAAGTGGATCGATGTGACGGTGGAGAATCCCAGAAATGTCCGGTACCTGCGCATCACCGGCCGGGCAGACAAGGCCAATCTCCAGCTGTCCAAGCTGTGCCTGCTGGGGGAGGACGGGCAGCCCGTCTCCTTCAGCTGGACCATGGCAGACGGCTCCGCCGTCCCGGAGGAGCTCATCTCCCTCTTCTGTGTGGACAGCACAGTCCCCGAGAAGTCCACCTGGCACAACTCCACCTACTTTGATGAGATCTATCACGCCCGTACCGCCAAAGAGCACATCGACGGCGTTTATCCCTATGAAGTGACCCATCCTCCTCTGGGCAAGCTGATCCTGGGCATTGGCATCCGGCTGTTCGGGATGACCCCCTTTGGCTGGCGGTTCATGGGAACCCTCTTCGGGGTGCTGATGCTGCCCATCCTCTATGCGTTTTTAAAAAATATGTTCGGCAGAACTCCGGTGGCCGCCTGCGGCACCATTCTCTTTGCCGCCGACTTCATGCACCTGACCCAGACCCGCATCGCCACCATCGACACCTACGCCGTCTTTTTCATCCTGTGCATGTACTGGTTCCTTTACCGGTATCTCACCCTCCCCGCCGGAACCCCGTTCCGGAAAGGGGCGCTCCCCCTCTTCCTCTCCGGCCTTTTCTGGGGGCTGGGAGTGGCCTCCAAGTGGACAGTGATCTACGCCGGGGCAGGATTGGCCATCCTCTATTTCATCGGCTTTTACCAAAAGCTGCGGGACTGGCCGGCGGAGGGGCAGGCCTCCCGGACGGGGTGGATCGTCAAGACCCTCCTGTTCTCCGTGCTGTGCTTTATCGTCATTCCCTTCTTCATCTACTGCGCCTCCTACCTGCCCTACGCCCAGGCCATGGGGGTGGATCTGTCCCTGAGCGCCACTCTGGATGGGGCCAGGCGCAGTTTCCCCGTCCTGTTTCAGAACCTGTGGGGGAAGTTCACCCTCCCCGCCGGGGAATTCTCCCCCGCGTCCATTCCCACAGACTCGCTCCCCGGCATTGTGGCCAACAACCAATGGTATATGCTCACCTATCACGAGGGAGTCCACGCCTCTCATCCCTACTCCTCTTGGTGGTTCCAGTGGCTGGTGGACGGACGGCCCATCCTCTACTATATGGACAACTCCGTGGCCGGGTACACCACCCGCTTCGCCGCCTTCTCCAACCCCGCGGTGTGCTGGGCCGGGCTGGGGGCCATCCTCATCTGCGGCGCCCATTCCTTCCGCCGGACGTGGAGCAAGGCCGCTTTCCTGAGCGGTCTGGGCGTAATGGGGGCCTATCTGTGCTATCACGTGGGACAGACGGAAAACGGCGTCTTTGATCCCGCCCAGGAGCCGGAGACCCTCACCCGGAACCTGATCCTTCTGTTCATCTTCCTGCTCCTCTATCTGATCCTGGCCGGCGTCCTGCTGCGGGCCGCCCCGGGCCATTCGGAAAAGGCCGCCTTCCTCTTTACCGCCTACCTGTCTCAGCTGGTGCCCTGGATGTTCATCGGCCGGATCACCTTTGAATATCACTACTTCCCCTCCATCCTGTTTCTGGTCTTTGCCGTCTCCTATCTGTTCAACGGTCTTCTGGAGCGGGACCCGGCGTGGAAAAAGCCGGTGTATGGACTGACCGGTCTGGCGGTGGGCCTCTATGCCCTCTTTTATCCGGTCCTCATCGGCCTGACCATTCCCACCTGGTATGAGCCTCTGGTGAAATGGATCGAAAGCTGGCCCTTCTGATCTGCCAAAGCCCGGCATGACCCACCCTGCGGCCTTTTCCATCGAAATGATTTTCCCAAAGGAGAGCTGTTTATGTACCTCACCGACTATCATCTGCATACCCTCTGCTCCCCGGACGGCTCCGCCCCTCTGGCCGACATGGCCGCCGCCGCCATGTCGGCGGGGATGGACGAGATCTGTGTCACCGACCACTGTGACCTTCTGGACCTGGACGGCAAACCCGACGGCGCTTTCCAGTGGGGCCCCATCGAGGAGCAGCTCCGGCTGGCCCGGCCCCAGTTTCAGGGCCGGTTACCCATCAGGATGGGCCTGGAGCTGGGGGAGGCCTGGGCCGACCCGGAGCTGGCCCGGCGGATCATCCGGCATCCGGAACTGGATTTTGTCATTGGCTCGGCCCACAACCTGAGTGCGGAGGCCGGAGGCAAAGACTTCTACTTCGTCCAGTATGACAGCGAGGAGACCTGTTACGCCGCGCTGGACGACTACTTCCGCAGTCTGGAGATCCTCACCGGGCTGAACTGCTATGACGTGCTGGGACACATCATCTACCCCCTGCGCTATATGAACCTGAGAGACGGCAACCATGTGACCCTGGAGCGGTACTTCCCCCGGATCGAGAAGATCTTCCGGGCCGTGGTCTCCCAGGACAAGGCCATCGAGGTCAACACCTGCCGGGGACAGACCGTGGAGGACTGGAGGGACACCCTGGCCCTTTACCGGGACTGCGGGGGAAAACTGGTCACCCTCGGCAGCGACGCCCACCAGCCCGCGGACGTGGGCGCAGGCATCGCTCAAGCCGGGTCTCTCATCCGGGAATACGGTCTTCAGCAGGCTGTTTACGAGAGACATCAGCCTAAAACAGTCAAATAATCCAAATTAGGATTTGAGGAGGAAGAAATATGATCGCATTAGCTTCTGACCACGGCGGGTTCGACTTGAAACAGCACATCATCGGCTATCTGGAGGCCAACGGCATCGATTACAGGGACTTTGGCTGCTATGATACCAATTCCTGCGACTACCCTGATTTTGCCGCTCCCGCCGCCCGGGCGGTGGCCACCGGGGAGTGTGAACGGGGCATCGTCATCTGTACCACCGGCATCGGCATTTCCATGGCCGCCAACAAGATCCACGGTGTCCGCTGTGCTCTGTGCAATGATCCCCTCTCCGCCGAGCTGACCCGCAGGCACAACAACGCCAACATGCTGGCCCTGGGGGGCGGCTTCACCGGGCCCGCTCTGGCCGAGCGCATCGTGGAGGTCTTTTTGAACACTGAGTTCGAGGGTGGCCGCCACGAGCGCCGGGTCAACAAGGTCATGGCCCTGGAAGAAGAATAAGGTCTTCCACGAAAGCACCGCCCACCCCCCGTTTCACAGCAATAAACTGCACCCCATTTGTCAGACAGTATGGTATACTGCCGACAAATGGGGTGCGGTTCAATTTTGCCCGGGGCCCCGGAATTCACTCCGGCCGCGCCGGTGTTCTCTGTCTCAGAAACTGCAACGGACAATGCACTTGAGGGTCACCCCGTCCACCGT